>DATCKV010000143.1:0-2364 GCA_036564285.1 Limnochordales bacterium | reverse complement strand
GTCGAGGCCCGACGAGGCCAGCAGGAGGCGGTGCACGGGCAGCAGCGCGGGGGTCTGGCCCGCGGCGGGCGGGGCGTCCGCGGGGGTGAGCAGGGCCAGCACCGCAGGCGGCACCCCGTTGATGCGGCCGCCGGGAGACTGCGCGGCCAGGCGCCGCAGGGCCTCCACCTGCAGCCCTCCCTGGGCCACCACCACGGGCAGCTGCGACAGGATCTCCGCCAGCTCGGCGGCCGCGGCGGGATCGAGGCGCCAGAGCCGGTGGGAGGTGCCGACGGGCTGCTCCGTGGCCAGCACCGGGTCGCTGCCCGAGATGGCTCCGGTCAGGAGCTGGTCGAGCCGCGCCTGGCGGGGGCCCGCTGAGGCCCGGGCGAAGAGGGCCCAGACGGGGGCCACGTCCATGGCGAAGGCCTTCATCACCGGCATCATGGGCTCGACGGCCCGGGCATCCACGGCCTGCGCCAGCTTCACCGCCCCCGCGCCGTCGACCTGCAGGACTGCTGCGACGGCCAGGCACGCCGCTGCCTCCGGCACGCCGGGGCCGTGCCGCAGCTCCGGCGGCACCGGGCGCTGCCCCCGGTACACGTAGAGGGTGGGAGGCTCGTCGCGCACCAGCACGCCCCGGCTCAGCCAGTCGCCCGCCAGGGTCCCGGCCCAGTCGGAGAAGAGCCGGGCCGCGTGGGGACGGCCGTCGCCCCTCCCCACGGGCGCGTCGTCAGGGGCCGCCGGGATCGACCCGCCCGGCGCGGGCCGACCCTCCTGGCCGGGCCGCCTGGCCAGCGGCCGCCACTCGGCCGCGTCGGCCAGCAGCCCGCCGGGATCGCCCGCCCGCGCCGGGTCGAAGCGGATGCCCGCGAACGGCGTGACCGTCGCCATGCCGCGCTCCCCATCCTCTCCCGAGGACGAGGGGTTTCGGCGGGCGGGCGCCGTATCCTGGTAGCGTGGTCCTCACATCCTGCCGGACGAGGAGGCCGCCGTGACCGCGACCGCACCACGACCGGGCCGCGTCCCGGACCCCCGCCTCCTGGAGGAGGGGGTACTGGCCAAGTTCCTGCGCTACGTCCAGGTGGACAGCCCTTCGGCGGAGGGAGCCTCCCAGGTGCCCTCCACCCCCGAGCAGTGGGAGATGGCCCGCCTGCTGCGCGACGAGCTGGAGCGCCTGGGCCTGGAGGAGGTGACGCTGGACGAGCACGGGCTGGTGCTGGCCACCCTGCCGGGCACCGTCGACGGGCCCGCCGTGGGGCTTCTCGCCCACTACGACACCTTCCCCGGCGTGCCGGGCCGGTCGGTGAAGCCCCTGGTGCACCGTGCCTACGACGGCGGGCCTATCCACCTACCGGCGGGGCCCGTGCTGAGCCCCCAGGACCAGCCCGCGCTTCTGCGCTGCGTGGGCCACGACCTGGTCACCTCCGACGGGAGCACCCTGCTGGGCGCGGACGACAAGGCCGGGGTGGCCGAGGTGATGGAGGTGCTCTGCCGGCTGCTCCGGGACCGGCGCCGGCGCCACCCGACGGTGCGGGTGGCCTTCACCCCCGACGAGGAGACGGGCCGGGGCATCGGCTTCCTCGACGTGCGCCGGTTCGGCTGCGTGGCCGCCTACACCCTGGACGGCAGCGGCGCGGGGGAGCTGTCGGGGGAGAACTTCGACGCCCGCAACCTGCGGGTGGTCATCGAGGGGCGCAGCGCCCACACCGGAACGGCCCGCGGGCGGCTCATCAACGCGGTGCGCCTGGCCGCGGAGCTGATCGCCATGGTGCCCGCCACGGCGCTGCCCGAGACGACCCAGGGCCGGGAGGGCTTCATCCATGTGGACGCCATCGAGGGTAACATGGAGCGGGTCACCCTCAAGGTGGCCCTGCGGGCCTTCAGCGTGGAGGCCCTGGACCGGCTGCACGAGATGGTGCGCCACCTCCTTCAGGGGCTGGAGCTGCGCTACCCCGGTGCCCGCACCGAGCTGGTGGTGACGGGGGGCTACGCCAACATGGCGCGGGCGCTGGCCGCTCGCCCGGAGGTGCTGGAGCTGGCCCGGGAGGCCATCCGCCGGGCGGGGCTGGAGCCTGTGGAGGTGCCCGTCCGGGGCGGCACCGACGGCGCCCGCCTCACCGAGCAGGGCCTGCCGACGCCCAACCTCTTCACCGGCGGCATGAATTACCACAGCCGAACGGAGTGGGCGTCGGTGCAGTGGATGGAGAAGGCCGTGGAGACGGTGCTCCACCTGCTGGAGCTGTGGGCGGAGCGCCTGGCGCCGGGGGCGTCTTAGCCGCGCCGGCGGCCGTCGGCTCCCAGCGCCCGCCGGATGCGCTGGAGCACCTGGTCGGGGGCGGCCACCACCTCCGAGTTGGCCACGTGCAGCACCCGGTAGCCGAG
>DATCKV010000142.1:0-3142 GCA_036564285.1 Limnochordales bacterium | reverse complement strand
CACCGCGTTGGCGAAGCCCTGCCCCAGGGGGCCCGTGGTGGTCTCCACCCCCGGCGTGCGGCCGTATTCGGGGTGGCCCGGGGTGCGGGACCCCAGCTGCCGGAACCGGCGCAGCTCCTCCAGGGGCAGCGGGTAGCCGGAGAGGTGCAGCAGGCTGTAGAGCCACATGGATCCGTGCCCGGCCGACAGCACCAGCCGGTCCCGGTCGGGCCACTGCGGCCAGGCAGGGTTGTGGCGCAGGAATTCCGCGAACAGCACCGCGCCGATCTCCGCACAGCCCAGGGGCAGCCCCGGGTGGCCCGAGCGGGCCGCCTCCACGGCGTCCACCGCCAGCGCCCGGACCGTGTCGGCCACCCGCTGGAGCAGCTCGTTGGACTCCTGGACCCTCGACACCGCTCCTCGACGCCTCCTCTGTACGCCCCGCCGCCCCGCCCCGGCCCCGGGGATCGGCTGCGGTCGGAGCCGGTCTGCTCTGGTACAATGAAAGCGGGCAGCGCCGTTATTGCGACTGCTTGCTGCTCTTACCCCCGCTACACTCGCCCGGAAGGGGGGAGCCTGCGGGTGATCCGCTCCCTGCTCACCCCGCGCGCCGTCGCGGTGGTGGGGGCCTCTCCTAACCCCGACAAGATTGGGCACATCATCTTCCGGCACCTGCTCAAGGGGCGGGCCCGGGTCTACCCGGTGCACCCGCACGCCACCCGGATCCTGGACCAGCCGGTCTGGCGTTCGCTCGAGGCGCTGCCCGAGCCGGTGGAGATGGCCGTGCTGGCCACGCCGGCGCCCACCGTGCCCGAGCTGGTGCGCCAGTGCGTCCGGCAGGGCGTCGAGGTGGTCATCCCCATCGCCGGGGGCTTCGGCGAGACGGGCGAGGAGGGCCGCCGCCTGGAGCAGGCCATCCGGGAGGCCATCCGCGGCAGCCGCACCCGGGTGCTGGGGCCCAACACCCTGGGGGTGCTCAACCCGGCCTACGGCCTCGACACCCTCTTCCTGCCCGACGACCGCCTGCCCCGTCCGGGGCCCGGCGGCGTCGCGCTGCTGTCGCAGAGCGGCGCCGTGGGAGCCACCCTCCTCTCCACGGCCGCCTCCATGGGCGTGGGCGTCTCGGCCTTCGTGGGCATGGGCAACCGCCTGGACATCGGCGAGGCCGAGCTGCTGCGGGCGCTGGGGCGCCCCGAGGAGCCCACCGCGGTCATCGGCCTCTACCTGGAGAGCTTCGCGGACGGCCCCGCCTTCCTGGAGGCCGCCCGGGAGCTGGCGGGCCGCAAGCCCGTGGTGCTCCTCAAGGCGGGCCGCACGGCCACGGGGGCCCGGGCCGCAGCCCTTCACACCGGCTCCATGGCGGGCCCCGACCAGGTGGTCGACGGGGTGCTGCGGCAGTACGGCATCCTGCGGGTCTTCGACGACCTGGAGCTGGTCGACACCTGCCTGGCTCTGGCCCTGGCGCCGGCCCCGCCCCCCGGCGCCCGGCGGGTGGCGGTGCTCACGTGCGCGGGCGGGCAGGGGGTCATGCTCACCGACTACATCGAGTCCACCAGCCGGGGCGTGGGCCTGGCCATGGCCGAGCTCTCCGAGGGCACCCGGCTGCGCCTGCGGGAGATCCTTCCCCCCTTCGCCAGCGTGGCCAACCCCGTGGACCTGACCGGCCAGGCCTCGACGGCCATGTACGAGCAGGCGCTGCAGGTGGTGCTGGAGGACCCGGGCGTCGACGCCGTGCTGGCCAGCCTCGTGCTGCAGCTGCCCTACATGGACCCCGCCGTCCTGCCCGCCGTGGCGCGCCAGGCCCGCCGCTACGGCAAGCCGGTGGTGGCCGCGCTGGTGGGCGTCAAGGATACCCAGGAGCCCTTCCGCACCCTCAACGGCCTGGGGGTGCCCGCCTATCCGTCGCTGTGGCGGGCCGTACGCTCCCTGGCGGCCGTGCTCCGCTACCCGTCCCTGGCCGCGTCGGCGGCCGTGCCCGCCGGCCCCACCCTGGTGCCGAGGTGAGGTGAGCGGCCGTGTCCGGCGCCGCGCCCGTGCGCCTGGCTGCCGCCGAGCACGAGATGAAGGCCATCCTGGCCGGCCTGGGGGTGCGGGTGCCGCCGTCGGTGCTCCTGCGCCCCGATGAGCCCGTGCCGGCGGCGCTTCCCTTCCCCTTCCCCGTGGCCGCCAAGGTCTCGTCGCCGGCCATCCTGCACAAGACCGAGCGGGGAGCCGTGCGCCTGGGCGTCGGCGACGCCGCCGAGCTGGCCCGGGCCGTGGCCGAGCTGCGGGCCCGCTTCCCCGGCGACCCCATCCTGGTGGAGGCCATGGAGCGCCCCGGCGTGGAGGCCATCGTGGGCTTCTTCCGGGATCCCGTCTTCGGCCTCTGCGTCATGGTGGGGGTGGGCGGCATCTTCGCGGAGCTGTACCAGGACGTGGCCTTTCGCCGCCTGCCCGTGCGCGAGGCCGACGTGCGCGCCATGCTGGAAGAGCTGCGGGGGCGGGCCCTGTTCGAGGGCTTCCGGGGGATGCGGGTGAGCCGGGAGGCCCTGGTGCGGCTGGTGGTGGCCGTGAGCCGGTGGGTGCTCCAGCACGCCGACCGGGTGGGCCAGATGGACCTCAACCCGGTCTTCGTGCGGGAGGACGACGCCGTGGTGGTGGACGCCAAGCTGCTGGCGCCGTGACGGGGCCGCCCCCTCAGCCCGCGGGCGGCTCGCAACCGAAGGCGAGGGCGCCCCTGCCCTGGGGGCGCCCCGCCTTCTGCCACGTCCTCGCTGATGCGCCGGCCCTCGGGCCGGCTCTCGCTCCGCTTCGCTCGGTCCCGTTGGGCGGTAGGGACTCAGGGAAACCTCATGTCAGGGGCCAGCGGGTCTGTAAGCCGGATTCTGTCGAGGGAGGCCATCCCTCTGGGACGGGCGTCGCCGCCCGTCTCGAGCGACCTACCCGAGGGGCATCGAGGCGGGCCACCTCCGGGGCCCCTCCTACTTGGTCTTGCTCCGGGTGGGGTTTGCCCAGCCGGCCAGTCGCCTGACCGCTGGTGAGCTCTTACCTCACCTTTTCACCCTTACCGGCCGCGCCCGGCGGGCCCGGCCGGCGGTATGGTCTCTGTGGCACTCTCCCTGGGGTCGCCCCCGCCGGGCGTTACCCGGCACCCTGCCCTGTGGAGTCCGGACTTTCCTCGGGC
>DATCKV010000141.1:0-8447 GCA_036564285.1 Limnochordales bacterium | reverse complement strand
GCCGAGCTGACCCGGTCCGGCGAAGGGGTGCCAGCGCGTGATCTCCGTCAACGACCTGCGTCCCGGGCTCACCATCGAGGTGGACGGCGAAGTCTGGAGCGTGGTGGAGTTCCTGCACGTCAAGCCGGGCAAGGGCGCGGCCTTCGTACGCACCCGCCTCAAGAACGTCAAGACCGGCAACGTCATCGAGCGCACGTTCAAGGCCGGCGAGCGCGTCAACCGGGCCCACGTGGACACCCGGGAGATGCAGTTCCTCTATCACAGCGGCTCCGAGTGGTACTTCATGGACACCCGCAGCTACGAGCAGCTGGCCATCGCGGAGGAGAACCTGGGCGACGCCCCCAAGTACCTCAAGGAGAACGACGTCATCCTCATCCAGTTCTACGAGGGGCGGCCCATCGGGGTGGAGCTGCCCACCTTCGTGGAGCTGAAGGTGGTGGAGACCGAGCCCGGGGTGCGGGGCGACACGGCTCAGGGCGGCTCCAAGCCGGCCCGGCTCGAGACCGGGCTGGTGGTGCAGGTGCCGCTCTTCATCGAGGTGGGCGACGTCATCCGGGTCGACACCCGCACCGGCGAGTACCTCTCCCGCGCATAACGGCGCCCCCTCCCGGCCAGACAAAGGCCGGGGGTGGCGACGGTGGCCATGGGCTGGCGGCGAGCGGGGCAGGAGGGGACGGGCTCCCTGGCCCGCCGCGTCGCGCGCCTGGAGCACGAGCTGAAGCGCCTGCAGGAAGCCCACCGGCTCTCCCTGGCCTACCTGCGGGGACTCGACGAGGACCTGGCGGCCGTGGAGGACCGCCTGCCGGCGGCCTCCTCCGGGCTCGACGGGGCAGGCAGCCCCACGGAGGGCGCCGACCGCGACGGAGGCCGGGGGCTGGTCTTCGTGGCCTGCGAGCGGTGCCGGCGCACGGTGGCGCTGGACGACCAGGAGCTGGGGGCCTTCACCGACCCCATCCACTGCCCCTACTGCGGCGCGGAGCTGATGCGGGCGTGGAAGCCGCCCGCCTCTCGCTGACGGCCGGCGCGCGGACGGCTGGCGGCCGACCGCCCCCGCACGCATAGGGGGGCCCCCGGCGGCATAGGTCCTCCCCCGAGGAGGACGAGCCGAGGTGCAGCCGGAGCCCCTCGCCCGCGACGGACGCCGTGCCGGCCCTTCGGGACGCCCGCTGCCGCCGGACGGGGCGGCCGACCAGCCGTGGCGGGCGGTGCTCGGGAGCTGGCTCCCCGAGCCCCTGGCCCGGGCCGTGGCCGGCCTGCCGCCGGCCTGGGCCGAGCGCCTGGTGGAGCTGCGGGTCCGGCGCCGGCGCCCGCTGCTGGCGGTGGCCGCCGACGAGGAGACCTTCGTGGCGCCCGGCGGGCGGCCTACTCCGGAGCCGGAGGAGGCGCTCCATCCCGACGAGGGGCTGCTGCAGGCCCTGGTGGACCGGGTCTGCGGCGGCTCGGTCTACGCTGCGGCCGAGCAGCTGCGCCAGGGGTTCGTCACCCTGCCCGGCGGCCACCGGGTGGGCTTCGGGGGCCACGCGGTCCTGGCGTCGCCGGGGCAGGTGCAGGCCGTCACCGACATCTCCAGCGCGGTCATCCGCATCGCCCGGGCCGTCAGGGACGTGGCGCGCCCGGTGCTGCCCCGGCTTCTGGTGGCCCGGCCCGGGCGGGCGCCCCGGCTGGCCAGCACCCTGGTGCTGTCGCCCCCCGGCGCGGGCAAGACCACCCTCCTGCGGGACCTGGCCCGGCTGGCCTCGTGCGGCGTGCCGGAGCTGGGCCTGGCCCCGAGCCAGGTGGTGGTGGTCGACGAGCGCTCCGAGCTGGCCGGCACCTTCCGCGGTCTCCCGCAGCACGACCTGGGGCCCCGCACCGACGTGCTGGACGGCTGCCCCAAGGTGGAGGGCATCCACTGGGCCCTGCGGGCGCTGAGCCCCGGCGTGCTGGTGACGGACGAGGTGGGCACGCCTGCCGACGCCGAGGCCCTGGCCCGGGCCGCCCACTCGGGCTGCACCCTGCTGGCCTCGGCCCACGCCGACGACGTCGCCCAGGCCCGGGCACGCCCCGGACTGGCCCTGCTCTTCGACCTGGGCGTCTTCGAGCGGGTGGTGGTGCTGAGCCGCCGCAGTGGGCCGGGGACGGTGGAGCGGGTGGTCGCGGCGGGCCGGGGGGAGGGATCCCCCTGATCGCCAAGGCGGCGGGACTGATGCTGACCGCGGGCGGGCTGGGGGCCGTGGGCTGGATGCGGGCCTCGGCCCTGGCCGGGCGCTGCCGGGATCTGGACCAGCTGCGCCGGGCCCTGGTCATCCTGCGGGCTGCGGTGGCCCACGCCCGGCTGCCGGCCGCGCAGGCCCTGGCCCGGGCAGCCCGGGCCGGTCGGGGGCCCGTCGCGGCGGCCTGCGCCCTGGCCGCCGGCTCCCTGGACGCCGGGGCGCCCCGGTCGGCGGGAGAGGCGTGGCTGGCCGCCTTCGAGGCGGTGCGGGAGCGGCTCTGCCTGCTGCCCGAGGACATGGAGCTGGTGCGGGAGTTCTGCGTGGACTTCGGGCGCCTGGACGCACCGGCGCAGCTGGCCCGCATCGGCGACGCGCTGGCCCGGGTGGAGGTGGCGCTGGAGCAGGCGAGCCGGGAGCGGGAGCGGCTGGAGCGGCTGTACCGCTTCTCGGGCCTGGCGGCCGGGCTGGCCGTGGGCTTCATACTGCTGTGACGGCGGGGAGGGGGGCGCCGCCTTGGACGTCAACCTCATCTACCGCATCGCCGGGCTGGGCATCGTCATCGCCATCCTGCACCTCTTCCTCTCCCAGGCGGGCCGGGAGGAGCAGGCGCAGATGCTGAGCCTGGCCGGCGTCATCATCGTCCTGCTCTGGATGGTCCAGCTCATCGGCCAGCTCTTCCGGGACGTCGAGACGGTCTTCCGGTGGTGGTAGGCCGTGGAACTGGTGGGGCGGGTCGCCGGGGTGGCGCTGGTGGTGGCGGTCTGGCTGAGCCTGCTGCGGGGGCGGGCCCCGGAGCTGGCCCTGGCCCTGCTGACGGCCTTCTCGGCCCTGGCGCTGGGCTCGGCGCTGGGGCCGCTGCAGGAGGTGGTGCAGCTCTTCGGCCGGCTGGATCGGGCGGCGGGGGGCAGCGGCGCGTACCTGGGGGTGGTGCTGCGCGCCATGGCCATCGCCTACGTGGCCGCCTTCGGGGCGCAGATCTGCCGGGACGCCGGACAGCACGCGCTGGGCATGACGGTGGAGCTGGTGGGCAAGGTGGCCATCCTGGTGACGGCCATCCCGGTCTTCGTCGCCCTGCTGGACGCGCTGTGGCGGCTCCTGCCGGCCGTTGCCTGAGGGGCGGAGGGTCCCCCGTGACGCGCGGGCTGGCCGCGGTAGTGGCCCTGGCCCTGGTGGCGGCAGTGGCGGGCCGGGGCCGCTGCGCCGAAGCGGCGGCGCCCCCGCCGGCCGACCGGCTGCTGCAGGCGGTCTACCAGGAGGGCCTGGACTACGTGGACACCCGGGGGCTGGAGCAGCTGTACGAGATGGTGGATCCCGAGCTGCGGGGCCGGATGGCCTTCGACTGGGGGCGCTTCCTGCGCTCCATGGGCCGGGAGGGGCTGCCGTCCTGGCAGCAGGCCCTCGACGCGCTCTCGACCGCCTTCGTGCGGGAGCTGGTGGTCAACGCCCATCTGATGGCCCGCCTGGCGGCGCTGGCGGTGCTGGGGGCCGTGCTCCACCAGCTGGGCCGGGGCCTGGGGGGCGACGCGGTGGTGGAGGCGGGGCGGGCCGTCATCCTCCTCTCCCTGGTGCTGGTGGGGCTGCAGAGCTTCCGGGTCGTGCTGGAGGCGGTGGGGGGCAGCGTGCGGCAGATGACGGCCATCGCCCAGGCGCTCCTGCCCACCCTGGCGGGGCTCGGAGGGCTGGCCGGCGGGGCGCCGCTCAGCTCGGTGGCGCTGCACCCGGTGCTGCTGGGAGTGGTGGGGCTGTCGGGGGAGCTGCTGCAGCGGGTGGTGATGCCGGGCCTGGTGCTGGGGGCCAGCCTGGCGGTGGCCGGCCACGTGGCGCCCGACTTCCCCCTGTTCCGGCTGAGCCGGTTCGTGCAGCAGGCGTCGCTGGCGGTGCTGGGGCTGTGCCTGACGGTGCTGTTGGGGGTGGTGGCGGTGCGGGGCGCCATCGGGCCGGTGGCCGACAGCGTGGTGCTGCGCACCACCAAGTTCGTGGCGGGAGCCACGGTCCCGGTGGTGGGCCGCATGGTCTCCGAGGCCGTGGAGGTGGTGGCCGGAGGCGGCGCCCTCATCCGCAGCGGCCTGGGAGCGGTGGGGCTCATGATGACCCTGCTGGTGAGCCTGACGCCGGTGGTCAAGCTCCTGGCCATGCTCTTCGTCTTCCGGCTGACGTCGGCCCTGCTGGAGCCGGTGGGCGACCCGGGCCTGACGGGGGCCCTGGCCGCCATCGGCGACACCATGGGGCTGCTGCTGGCGGGGCTGGCCACCACGGTGGTGGTCTTCCTCCTGGCCATCAGCGCCATGGTGGGGGCTTCGACCCTGCCGTGGCTGGCGCACTGAGGGGCGGGTCGGCGGCCGTGTGGACGAGCCTCCTGCAGTGGGCCCAGCAGGTGCTGGCCATGGCGGTGCTGTTCGCTCTGGGTTCGCTGCTGATGCCGGAGGGGTCCCTGCGGGGCACCGTGCGGGCCGTCATGGGCCTGGCGCTGCTGGCCGCCGTGGTGGGACCGGTGGTGGGCCTGGTGGAGGACGCCGGAGTCTGGGACCAGGCGGCCACCCGGTGGCTGCCTGCCGTGGAGCCGCCGGCGTCCCCTCAAGGGGCGCCCCTGGTGCGGGAGGGCGTAGAGGAGGGGATGCAGCGGCGGGCCCTGCAGCTGGGCGCGGCCAGCCTGGAGGCCGCCCTGCGGCCGGTGGTGGACGGGGCGGGCTACGAGGTGGTGGCGCTGCGCTGGCAGCTGCAGCAGGGGCAGGCGCCGGTCCTGGAGCTGCGGGTGCGACGCCGGTCCCAGACGGCGGTGGAGCCGGAGCGCCTGCCGGCCTACGTGGCGGCCCTGACGGGCCTGGAGGACCCCGAAGCCCTGAGGCTGCAGGTGGAGCCGTGACCGGGCCGCGGCTTCGGAGCGCGACGGAGGCGGGGGCCCCGATGGCAGACGAACGCACGCACCAGCCGGCGCCCAGGCGGGAGCGGGAGTGGCTGGAGCGATGGTCGCACCTCCTGAGGCTCCCGCCCGCGCAGGCGCGCACCGCCGCCTACCTGCTGGCGGCGGCGGCCCTGGGCATCGCCCTGCTGGGGCTGCCCGAAGCCCTGAGGCCCTCGCCGCCCGCCGCCCCCTCGGGCGCCGGCGCTCCGGGCCCGGGGGTGCCGGCCACGGCGGGCCTGCCCGACGCGGGGCCCGCGGAGAGCCCCGGGTACGGCGAGGCCGTGGAGCGGGAGCTGGAGGCCATGCTGGGCCTGATGGAGGGCGTGGGGGGCGTCAAGGTCTTCATCACCTGGGAGCGGGGCCCCGAGCGGGTGGTGGCCTTCGACGAGACCGTCGAACAGCGCCAGCCCGCCCCCCAGGCCGGCCCCGGCCAGGCGCCGGCGCCCGCGGAGCGGCGGGTCCAGCGGCAGCTGGCCATCGTGCGCGACAGCGACGGGCGCCGGGAGTCGCCGGTGGTGCTCACCGAGCGTGCGCCGGTGGTCAAGGGGGTGATGGTGGTGGCCGACGGCGCCCGAGATCCCAGGGTGCGCCTGGCCATCCAGCGGGCGGTCTCGGCCGCCCTGGGCGTGGCGCCGTATCGGGTCTACGTGGAGGCGAAGCGGCGCTGAGCAGGCGACGCGAGGCTCGCAGACCGAGGAGAGGGGTGGAGGCAGCGTGTTCTACGCGCTCAACCTGAAGGCCGCCCGCTTCTGGCTGCTGGGCGTGGCGGCAGGGCTGGTGGGATTCGCCATCTGGTCGGCCGTGGAGCGGGGGCCCTGGGCCCAGGGGGTGCCCATGGCCTTCGAGCGGGAGTTCGGCCCGGCGCAGGTGCTGCCGGCTACCAGCCCGCCTGCGTCCCAGGAGCCGGCCGCAGCTCCCGTCCCGGCCTCGCCTCTGCGGGAGGCCGCCGCAGGCCCTGTCGCTCCGTCGGCGGCTCCGGCTCCGGCGGCTCGGGAGTCGGGTCAGGCGCCGGCGGCCCGGATGAGCCCCGACCAGTTCAGGGCGCAGCGGGAGTGGCTGCGCAGCCAGGAGATGGAGCTGGCCCGCCAGGTGCTGGACGACCCCGAGGCCTCCGAGGCCCGCAAGACCGAGGCGCAGAAGGAGCTGATGGCGCTTCTCCAGCGCAGCCGGCAGGAGCTGGAGATCGAGCAGCTGCTGGGGGCGGCCGGCATCCCCGACGTGGCCGTCAGCATCGGCGACGCCGGGGTGCAGGTGGTGGTGCCCCACCCGGTGACGGCCCAGGGGGCGGCCCGTATCGGGGAGCTGGTGGCCCGCATGGCCGGCGTGCGGCGGGAGCATATCTCTATCATCGACAGCCTGACCGCCTTCGGCCCCGGGACGGCCTGGCAGGAAAGCGGGTCGGCACGGTGAAATAACGGCGCTGTGGCTGGCCGGCCGGCCCTGCTCTTGGCGACTGGGGTGGGGAGTGGGCACGTGGCAGATGGCGCGGTCCGCTTGACGCTCAAGGAGATCAAAGAGCTGATCCGGGTCCTGGACGAGACCGATGTCGCCGAGCTGACGGTCGAGAGCGACGGCGTGAAGATATCCATCCGCAAGGCCGCTGCCTTCGTCCCCGCGGCGGCCCCCGTGAGCCTGCCGCAGACGGCCACCGTGGCCCCGGCGCCGCCAGCGCCGGGGCCCGCCGGCGAGGACCGGGCGTCCGGCGCACCGGCCGGGGCCGACCAGGCCCCCGCCGACGACGACCGGTTGGTCACGGTCCGGGCGCCCATGGTGGGCACCTTCTACCGCGCCCCCGCGCCCGACGCGCCGCCGTACGTCGAAGTGGGTCAGACGGTGGAGCCGGGCCAGGTGCTGTGCATCATCGAGGCCATGAAGCTGATGAACGAGATCGAGGCCGAAGTGCGGGGCCGGGTCAGCGCCATCCTGGTGGAGAACGGCCAGCCGGTGGAGTACGGCCAGCCCTTGATGCGGCTGGAGCGTGTGTAGGGGCGCAAGCCGGGAGCCCAGGCCCCTCCCCGCCGCCCCGGGTTCGGGCGGCGCCCGCCCGGGCCCGTCCGACGACCTCTTCCCCAGAGGTGGAGTGGCCGCGTGTTTGAAAAGGTGCTGATCGCCAACCGCGGGGAGATCGCCCTGCGGGTGATCCGGGCTTGCCGGGAGCTCGGGATCCGCACCGTGGCCGTTTACTCCGAGGCAGACCGGGACAGCCTCCACGTGAGGCTGGCCGATGAGGCGTACTGCATCGGGCCGCCCACATCGGCCCGCAGCTACCTCAACATCCCCAACATCGTCAGCGCGGCCCTGCTCGCGGGGGTCGACGCCATCCACCCGGGCTACGGCTACCTGTCGGAGCGGGCCGACTTCGCCGAGATCTGCGAGAGCCACGGCATCGTCTTCATCGGCCCCCCCTCCTCGGCCATCGAGCTGATGGGCGACAAGGTCAAGGCCCGCAAACGGGTCTCCGAAGCGGGGGTGCCCGTGCTGCCGGGCAGCAACGAACCCGTCGACGAGCGGCAGGCGCTGGAGGTCGCCGACGCGATCGGGTATCCCGTCATGGTCAAGGCTGCCGCGGGGGGAGGCGGCCGGGGCATGCGGGTGGCTCGCAGCCCCGAGGAGCTGCGGCGGGTGCTGGCGGCAGCCCGGGCCGAGGCCGAGGCCGCCTTCGGCGACGGCTCCATCTACATCGAGCGGCTGCTGGAGGAGGCCCGGCACGTGGAGATCCAGGTGCTGGGGGACCGGGCCGGCCACATGGTGCACCTGGGTGAGCGGGAGTGCTCCATCCAGCGCCGCCACCAGAAGATCGTGGAGGAGGCGCCCTCCCCGGCGGTGGACGAGGGCCTGCGCCAGGAGATGGGGCGGGCCGCCATCCTGGCCGCCCGATCCGTGGGGTACGTCAACGCCGGCACGGTGGAGTTCCTGCTGGGCCGGGAGGGGCACTTCTACTTCCTGGAGATGAACACCCGCATCCAGGTGGAGCACGGCGTTACCGAGATGGTGACGGGCGTCGACCTGGTGAAGGCCCAGATCCGCATCGCGGCCGGGGAGGAGCTCTCCCTCTCGCAGGAGGACGTGCGCCTGGACGGTCACGCCATCGAGTGCCGCGTCAACTGCGAGGACTCGCAGAACTTCCTGCCCTCGCCCGGCACCATCACCGGCATCCACTTCCCCGGCGGGCCCGGTATCCGCATCGACACCGCCATCTACCCGGGCTATACGGTGCCCCCGTACTACGACTCCCTGCTGGCCAAGCTGATGGCGTGGGGGCAGGACCGGGAGGAGGCGGTGGCGCGCATGGCCCGGGCGCTGGAGGAGTTCCGCATCGACGGGGTCCGCACCAACCTCGACTTCCTGCGCCG
>DATCKV010000140.1:0-5281 GCA_036564285.1 Limnochordales bacterium | reverse complement strand
GGGGTGGCGGGCGATGGTGCCCAGCGCCGTGCAGGGGGCGTCCAGCATCACCAGGTCCAGGCGCCCCGGCGGCAGCGGGGGCCGCCGGGCGTCGGCCGCGACGGGACGCACCGAGCCCAGGCCCAGCCGACGGGCGTTGCGTCCCACCAGCCGCAGCCGGGCCGGGTGGATGTCCACCGCGGCGATGCGAGCCTCGTCGCCGCTGGCCTCGGCCAGGTGGGTGCTCTTGCCGCCGGGCGCCGCGCACAGGTCCGCCGCCCACTCGCCGGGCCTCGCCGCCGCCAGGCGGCCGGCCAGCATGGCCGCCTCGCTCTGAGGGGTGAAGAGGCCCTCCTCGAAGCCGGGCAGCGCCTCGGGCGAGGCCCGCAGCCGTTCCACCACCAGCCCCTCCGGCACCAGCGGGCTGGGGCGGGCCTCCAACCCCAGGGCCCGCCAGCGCTCCGCCAGGGCCGCGGGGCTGGTGCGAAGCCCGTTGACTCGCACGGCCGCGGGCACGGGCTCGTTGTTGGCCCGCAGGATGGCCTCGGTGGTCTCGGATCCGAAGCGCTGCAGCCAGCGGCGCACCATCCACGCCGGGTGGGAGTAGGTGACGGCCAGCCGCGCCTCCAGGGGTCCGGCCTCGGGGGCGGGCAGGCCCCCCGACGCCGCCCGCACCAGGGCCCGCAGCACCCCGTTGGCGAAGGCCGCGGGCCCCGGCCCCAGCGCTCGCGCCTGGCGCACGGCCAGGTCCACGGCCACCGGGGCGGGCGTCTCCCGGCCGAAGCCGACCTCGTAGGCGGCCACCCGCAGGATCTGGCGAAGGGCGGGATCCAGCGAGGCGACGGGGCGGCGGCTCACCCGGCCCAGGGCGTAGTCGAGTCGATCCCGCCACCGCAGGACGCCCGTGGCCAGCGCGGTGGCCAGCGCGGCCCGGGCCGGGGTGGCTGAGCGGCGCGCCAGCAGGGCCCGCAGCGCCAGCTGCAGATAGGCGCCCTCCTGCTCCACCCGCAGCAGGGCCTGCACGGCCAGCTGCCGCGCGGCCAGCCCGGGCAGCTCCCCGCCCGCCACCGGGACCTACCCGCCGAAGCGCCGGCCCGGCTGCAGGCGCATGCCGTTGGCCAGGTCCAGCCCCGTCATGACCCGGCCCCCCTCGGGCTGCACCCGCAGCAGCCGCAGGGTCGTGCCGCCGCCGCACCCCACCAGCAGGGCGCCCCGGGGCCCGTCCACCCCCACGATCTCGCCGGGCGCCACCCCCGCCGCGCCCGGCTCGGGCACGGCCTCCACCAGCCGAATGCGCCGCCCCTCCAGGGTGGTGTAGGCGCCGGGCCAGGGGTCGAAGGCCCGGATCTGCCGGGCGATGCGCTCCGCGGGAGCCGACCAGTCCACCGCCCCCTCCTCCTTGGCCAGCCGGGGTGCCAGGGTCGCCCCCTGCCCGGGCTGCGGCACCCCCGCCAGGGTGCCGGCCTCCAGCCGGGCCAGAGCCTGCACCAGCAGCCGCGCCCCCAGGGCCGCCAGCCGGTCGTGCAGCGAGGCCGCGGTGTCGTCGGGGCGGATCACCTCGGTGGCCTGCAGCAGGATGGGGCCGGTGTCCCATCCCTCGTCCATCTGCATGACGGTGACCCCGGTGATGCGGTCCCCCTCCAGGATGGCCCGGGCGATGGGGGCGGCCCCGCGCCAGCGGGGCAGGAGGGAGGCGTGCACGTTGATGCACCCGTAGCGGGGGCGGGCCAGCACCGGAGCGGGGATCTTGTGGGCGTAGGCCACCACCACCAGGGCCTCCGCCTCCACCTCATCCAAGAGCTCAAGCCACGCCTGCGCCTCGGGACGCTCCGGCTGCCAGAGCGGGAGCCCCAGCCGCTGCGCGGCCTCCTTGACGGGCGGCGGCGCGGGGTGCTGCCCGCGTCCTCGGGGGCGGTCCGGCTGGGTCACCACCCGCCGGACCTGGTGGCCCGCCGTGACCAGCGCTTCCAGGCTGGGCACCGCGAACGCAGGGGTGCCCGCGAAGACGATCTTCAGGAAGGCGTCTCCCCCACGGCGCCGGCGCCCCCCGCTCGCCCGGCCGCGGCCGCGGGCTCGGGCTCGGCCTCGGCCGGGGGCTCCTCCACCAGGCGGCTGGCCTTGTCGATGAAGAGGATGCCGTCCAGGTGATCCACCTCGTGCTGGATGATCCGCGCCAGGTAACCCTCCGCCTCGAACTCCAGCGGCCGGCCCCGCTCGTCCAGCGCCCGCACCCGGATGGCCGCGGCCCGCTCCACGTAGCCCGTGACGCCGGGGATGCTCAGGCAGCCCTCCACATCGACGTCGACGCCCCGGGCCTCCACGATCTCGGGGTTGATGAGGGCCATGAACCGATCGCCGGGGTCCACCACGATGATGCGCTCCAGCACGCCCACCTGGTTGGCCGCCAGGCCCACGCCCGGCGCCTCGTACATGGTCTGGCGCATGTCCTCGATGAGCTTGCGGTGCCGCCGGGTGACGCGCGCCACGGGCCGGGCCTTCTGGCGCAGCACCGGATCCGGCACCGTGCGGATGGGCAACAACGCCAACGGACTGCCTGCCTCGCTTCCCCGCCGCCGTGCGGCGTGCTCCGGTCGCCGCGCTATTATACCAGCTGCGCCCGGCCCGCCCCGTCACAGCACGTCCACGGGGTCCGGGTCCACCACCAGCGACTCCGGCCGGGCCGCCCCGGTCAGGGGATCCCCCTCCAGCAGGCCCCGCACCAGCTCCCGGGGCCACGGAGCCGGGCCCCTCACCATCACCTGCCAGCGGTAGCGGTCCCGCAGCCGGGCCAGGGGCGCGGGCGCGGGGCCCAGCACCTTCACCTGAGGCCGGCCGGCTGCCGCCTGCTCGAGACGCCGGGCCGCCTCCACGGCCGCGGTGCGGGCCCGCCCCTCGTCGGGGTCCTGGGCCACCAGCCGCACCAGCTCCCCGAAGGGCGGGTACCACCACCGCCGGCGAAAGGCCAGCTCCCGCCGGTAGAAGCCCTCGGCCTCTCCGGAGATGGCGGCCTGGATGCTGGGGTGCTCCGGCTGGAAGGTCTGGACGATGACCCGGCCGGGCCGCTCGCCCCGCCCCGCCCGGCCCGCGATCTGCACCAGGTGCTGGAAGGTGCGCTCCGCGGCCCGGAAGTCGGGAAGCTGCAGCGTGACGTCCGCCAGCACGGCGGCGGCCAGGGTGACCCCGGGGAAGTCGTGTCCCTTGGCCACCATCTGGGTGCCCACCAGGATGGCCGGCGCCTGCCGGGCGAACGACTCCAGGATCCGGCGGTGCGCGTCGCGCCGGGTCGTGGTGTCGGCGTCCATGCGCAGCACCGGGACGCCCGGGAAGGCGGCGGCCAGGGCGGCCTGCACCCGCTGGGTGCCGAAGCCCACCGGCGCCACCTGCTGGCCGCCGCAGCGGGGACAGCGGGCGGCGGGCTCCGTCTCGTAGCCGCAGTAGTGGCACCGGAGCCGGCCCCGGCCGGGGCCGTGGTGGTAGGTGAGCCCCACGTCGCAGTGGGGGCAGCGCCACCCGAAGCCGCACTCCCGGCAGACCAGCGCCCCCGCGAAGCCCCGGCGGTTGACGAAGAGGATGGCCTGCTCCCGCGCCGCCACCACCTCGCGCAGCGCTTCCCGCAGCGGCCTGCTGATGGGGCTCACCTCGCCGGTCTCCGCCAGCTCCTGCCGCAGGTCCACCACCCGGGCCGCCGGCAGGGGCCGAGCGTCGATGCGCTCGGGCAGCCGCAGCAGCCGCATGCGCCCCTCCAGGGCCGCCTGCATGGATTCCAGGGAGGGGGTGGCGCTGCCCAGCACCACCGCCGCCCCGGATCGGGAGGCCCGGTGCAGCGCCACCTCCCGGGCGTGGTAGCGGGGAGCCTCGTCCTGCTTGTACGAGGACTCGTGCTCCTCGTCCAGCACCCACAGCCCCACGTCTCGGGCCGGCGCCAGCACCGCCGAGCGCGCGCCCACCACCACCCGGGCCTCCCCCGCCCGGATGCGCTCCCAGTGGTGGCGGCGCCACCCCGCCGCCATCTGGCTGTGCAGCACCGCCACCCGATCGCCGAAGCGGCGGCGAAGCGCCCCCACCAGCTGGGGCGTCAGGGCGATCTCGGGCACCAGGATGACGGCCGAGCGGCCCCGCGCCAGGCAGGCGGCCACCGCCTCCTCGTAGACCCGGGTCTTGCCGCTGGCGGTGACCCCCCAGAGCAGGAAGGCCTCGGGCCGCTGGGCCTCCACGGCCTCCACGATGGCCGCCAGGGCCTGCTGCTGCCAGGTCGTCAGGGGAGGCGGCCCCACGGCGGAGGCCGGCTCGTGACCCGCACCCGACGACGGCGCGCCGGGCTCCAGGCCCGCGAAGCCCCGGGGCGTACCCCGCCGCGGCGGGGGCGGCGCGACGGCGTCGACGGCCGCGCCCAGGGGAGCCAGGTAGCGCGCCGAAAGCCATCGGGCCAGCTCCAGCGACTCCGGCGGGCAGCGCTCCTGCTCGGGGCGCACGCCTGCCAGGCGCTTCAGACGCACCCCGTCCGGCGCAGGCGCGTGACCCACCACCCACCCTCGCACGATGCGGCCGCGCAGCGGAACCAGCACCCGCTCGCCCGGGGCGGGCAGATCCTGCCCCGGCAGCGGCAGGTAGCTGAGGGGGCGGTCGACGGCGGCATCCTGCGGATCGATGGCCACCAGGGCCGCCAGAGGCGGCGAGGCGCGGGTTCGGCCGGCGGGCGTCGTCTACTTGACCCCGCTCCGGGGAGGCAGCTCGCAGCGCACGAGCCCGCGGTAGATCTCGTGCAAGGCGATGGTGACCGGCTTGTTGGAGTCGATGGCGACCACCGGCGGCTCGCCCTCCAGCAGCTGCCGGGCCCGCCGTGCGGCCGCCGCCACCAGGGTGTAGCGGCTGCGAGCCGGGTTCTGCTCCAGCATGGCGTACAGCGGCGGCTGGTTGAGCATGCTCCCGCTGACCCCTTCTACGCCTCCGGCCTGGCCAGGCCCTGGGCCGGAGCCGGGCTCGAGTCCGTCTGCCAGCATAGCCGGCGGGGGCGGCAGGACTCGGCCCGGATGATGGACTCCAGCAGCAGCGTGGCCTCGTCAACGTTCGAGTTGACGATGACATAGTCATAATCGGGCGCGGCTTCCATCTCTGTCAAGGCCATGGCCATGCGGCGCTCGATGGTGCGGCGGTCGTCGGCCGCCCGCCGCAGCAGCCGCTCCCGCAGGGCCTCCAGGGAGGGGGGCAGCAGGAAGACGAAGACGGCGTCAAGGCGGCGGGACTCCCGCAGCTGCCGGGCGCCCTGTACGTCGATGTCCAGCAGGACGATGCGCCCGGCGGC
>DATCKV010000139.1:0-3900 GCA_036564285.1 Limnochordales bacterium | reverse complement strand
GCGGCGTGGCGCAGGTTGTCCACCAGGCAGGCCCGCTGCTCCGCCTCGGGCACGTGCTCCAGCCGCCGCCCCACCAGGCAGTTGATGCGCCCCACGCCCAGCCGGGCCGCCGCCTCCAGCGCGCGCTCGACGCCCTCCCGGAAGGCCTGGCGGCGGGCCGGATCGTTGGCGATGCCCCGCTCGCCCGCCTCCCAGTCGCCCGCCGGCAGGTTGAAGAGCACGAGCTCCAGCCGGTGGCGCCGCAGTTCGGCCGCGACGGCTCCCAGGTCCAGCTCGTAGGGGAACAGGAACTCCACGTGGCGGAAGCCGGCCCGGGCAGCCCGCTCGAAGCGCTCCATGAACGGCACCTCGGTGAACAGCATGCTCAAGTTGGCCGCCCAGCGGATCACGTCGCCCGCCCCCCTCGAGCCACCGCCCGGCCCGTCTCCCGATGCTCCTCGGGTCCTGGTGCCCGCGGGACCCCGGCGTCATAACCTGCCTGTACCCAGCAACCGAAGGAGGCGCTGTCGTGTCGGACGGAGTCGTCCAGTGCCCGCCGGGGTCGCAGCGCTACATCGTCCAGCCCGGCGACACCCTCTTCTTCATCGCCCAGCGCTTCGGCACCACGGTGGACGCCATCCTGGCCATCAACCCCCAGATCACCAACCCCAACCTCATCTTCCCGGGCCAGGCCATCTGCGTGCCCATCGCTCGTCCTCCAGCCGCGTGTCCGCCCCAGACCTTCCCCTACACGGTCCAGCCCGGCGACTCCCTCTTCTTCATCGCTCAGCGCTTCGGCACCACCGTGGAGGCGATCCTGGCCGTCAACCCGCAGATCGTCAACCCCAACCTCATCTTCCCGGGTCAGGTCATCTGCGTGCCGAGGCCCAGCACCGTTTGAGGCCGCGGGCGCCGGTCCACGGGCCGGCGCCCGCCCCCCGGCAGGCGGCTGAGGCCGGGCCACACCCGGACGCGAAAGTGGTGCCGGGGGCGGGACTCGAACCCGCATGGGCCCGAGGCCCAGAGGTTTTTGAGACCTCCGCGTCTGCCGTTCCGCCACCCCGGCACCGATGTCGAGACCATCTTACCAGAGGGCCGCCGGCCCCGAAAGGGGAGCGCCGCCGTCAGGAGGCCAGCACCCGCCACAGCTCGTCTTCCGGGGCAGCCGCGAGCTGCTCGTGCCGCCCGTCGGCCCGCACCACCCGCACTCCCTCCTCGGGGGGCAGCACCCGGCCGACCACGGCGGCCTCCAGGCCATGGGCCCGCAGGCCTGCCGCCACCCGCTCCGCGTCGGGCGCGGCCGCCAGCATGGCCCCCGAGGAGATGAGCGCCAGCGGATCGATGCCGAAGTGGGCGCAGATGCGCCGGGTCTCCGGGCGCACCGGCACCCGCGCCTCCCAGACCTCCGCCCCCACCCCCGAGGCCTGGGCCAGCTCCCAGACGGCACCCAGAAGGCCGCCCTCGGTGACGTCGTGCATGGCGGAGACGCCCAGAGAGGCCGCCAGCAGGCCGTCGCGCACCGCGCTCACCTCGGCCATGAAGCCCCGGGCCCTCTCCAGCATCTCGGCCGGCAGCACC
This sequence comes from Limnochordales bacterium, assembly GCA_036564285.1. Lineage (GTDB taxonomy): Bacteria > Bacillota > Limnochordia > Limnochordales > Geochordaceae > Geochorda. The sequence continues at coordinate 2,343 of DATCKV010000139.1, read as the reverse complement.
TCCGCCAGCTCCTCGGCCCGGTCGGCGGCCAGGATGGCCGTCCCCTCCAGCCCCACGGGCTTGCTGACCAGCAGCCCCTCTCCCGGCCGCGCGCCGCCCGACGTCACCAGCCGGCCGCGCTCCACCAGCCCGATGGCCGTCAGCACCGCGATGGGCGCCGCCACCTTGCCCGTCACCTCGGTGTGGCCGCCCATCACCTCGATACCCAGCTCGTCGGCGGCCCCCGCGATCTGGGCCATGACGGCGGCGACGTCCTCCTCGGCGGCCCCGTCGGGCACGAGCAGCACCACCTGGATGCCCAGCGGCTCGGCTCCCATGGCGGCCACGTCGTTGCAGGCCACGTAGACGGCCAGGCGCCCCATCTGGGCCGAGGCCCCGGTGATGGGGTCGCTGGAGACCACCAGGAGCCTCCCGCCGGGGTCGGCCACCGCCGAGTCTTCGCCCAGCGCGGCGTGCACCAGCACCTCCGGCCGCCGGCGTCCCAGGTGGGCCAGCACCAGCCGCCGCAGCTTTTCCGGCGGGAGTTTGCCGGCCCTGAGGCCGCTCAACGCCTCGGCAGCCTCCCCTCCTGCTCCAGGCGAGCCAGAGCCCGGTCGAAGGCGGCCACGGTGGCCTCGATCTCCGCATCGCCGTGCGCGGTGGACAGGAAGCCGCCGTTGCGCATCAGGTCCACCCCCTCCAGCAGCATGGCCCGCCGCAGGCTCTGCACCAGCCCCAGCGGCTCCAGCTCGCTGCCCGGGGGAGCCGGCCGCACCGGCCACCACCGGCCCTGCTCGTCCTGCCTGCCCTCGGCCCCCAGGTGGATGTGGAACCACGAGGACAGCCCGTAGACGAAGCCCAGGACGCGCCGGCGCTGGAGCACCTCGTTGAGGCGGCGCACCAGGGTCTCGGCCTGCCGCGCCGCCACCGCCGTCGGGCGGCCGGTGGCCACCTCCCGCAGGGTGGCGATGCCGGCGGCGGCCGACAGGGGGTTGGCGTTGAAGGTGCCCAGGTGGGCCACCTTCTCCAGGGCATCCCGGGCCGGCTCCCCGCTGAAGGCCAGGCGCTCCAGCACGTCGGCCCGCCCCGCCACGGCGCCGCCGGGCAGGCCGCCGCACAGGATCTTGCCCAGGCAGACCAGGTCGGGCCGGATGCCGTAATACTCCTGGGCACCCCCCGGGGCCATGCGGAAGCCCGTCACCACCTCGTCGAAGATGAGCAGCACCCCGTGGCGCCGGGTCAGGTCCCGCACGGCGTGCAGGAACGCCTCGGTGGTGGGCACCTCGCCCCAGATGCCGCCGCCGGGCTCGACGATGACCGCGGCCACGTCGTCCCGCGAGGCCAGGAGGTGAGCCAGCGCGTCGGGGTCGTTGGGCGGCACCACCAGCACCGCCTCGGCCACCTCCCGGGCGATGCCCGGGGCGGGCCGGGCGCCGGCCGCGGCGTAGTCGTGCCAGCCGTGGAAGTGCCCCTCGAACCGCACGATGCGCGGCCGTCCCGTGAAGGCCCGGGCCAGGCGCATGGCCAGGTGGGTGGCCTCGGTGCCCGAGTTGGTGAAGCGGATCCGCTCCGCCGCCGGCATCAGCTGCTGGACCAGCCCGGCCCACTCCACCTCCAGCGGGTGCGACGCCCCCAGGTGGGTGCCCCGCGCAGCCTGGGCCTGCACGGCCTGCACCACGGCGGGGTGCCCGTGGCCCAGCAGCAGGGCGCCGTGGCCCATCCAGTAGTCGATGAGCCGGTGGCCGTCCACGTCCCACTTGACCGCCCCCTCCGCCCGCTCCACGTAGACGGGGAAGGGGGCGAAGTAGCGGGCGTCGTGGGTCAGCCCCGACGGAAACAGCCGGACGGCCCGCCGGTAGAGGCGGGCCGACCCGGCGAACTCCCGCTCGTACTGGGCCTCCAGGCCCGACGCCGTCTCCACGGCCGGGCTCACACCACCTTCTCCAGAGGCACGTAGGGCAGGCCGTGGGCCTGGGCCACCGCCCGATGGGTCACCTGGCCCGCCGCCACGTTGACCCCCCGCCCCAGCGCGGGGTTGGCCGTCACCGCGTCGCGCCAGCCCCGCTCGGCCAGCTCCAGCACATAGGGCAGGGTGCAGTTGGTCAGGGCGTAGGTGGAGGTGCGCGGCACGGCGCCCGGGATGTTGGCCACGGCGTAGTGGATGACGCCGTGCTTGACGTAGACGGGGTCGTCGTGGGTGGTGGCGCGGTCGACGGTCTCGATGCAGCCGCCCTGGTCCACGGCCACGTCCACGATGACGGCCCCCTCCTTCATGGAGCGCACCATCTCCTCGGTCACCAGCTTGGGCGCCCGGGCCCCCGGGATCAGCACGGCGCCGATGAGCAGGTCCGCGTAGCGCACCGC
>DATCKV010000138.1:0-4513 GCA_036564285.1 Limnochordales bacterium | reverse complement strand
GGTGCGCCTCTCCCGCACCAACGACGCCCTGCTGGAGGGGGTGCGCCTGGCGCGCCCGGAGCGCTTCGACTTCGTGGCCGACGACGGCACGCCCCTGGAGGGCTGGGTCATGCGGCCCCCCACGTGGGAGCCGGGGCGCCGGTACCCCGCGGTGCTCCAGATCCACGGCGGCCCCATGGCCATGTACGGCTACGCGTTCTTCTTCGAGTTCCAGCTGCTGGCCGCCTGCGGCTACGTGGTGCTCTACACCAACCCCCGGGGCAGCCAGGGCTACGGCCAGGCCTTCTGCGCGGCCATCCGGGGCCGGTGGGGCGACCGGGACTACCGCGACGTCATGGCCTTCGTGGACGAGGCGCTGCGCCGCTTCGACTTCATCGATCCCCAGCGCCTGGGCGTGGCCGGCGGCAGCTACGGCGGCTTCATGACCAACTGGATCATCGGCCACACGGACCGCTTCAAGGCGGCCGTCACCATGCGCAGCGTGGCCAACGAGTACAGCTTCTTCGGCACCAGCGACATCGGCTACCTGGACCTCTACGACCTGGACGCGCCGCCCTGGGAGCGCCCCGAGGCTTACCTCGGAATGTCGCCGGTGCACCACGCCGGCCGCATCCGGACCCCCACCCTCATCATCCACTCCGAGCAGGACCTGCGCTGCCCCATCGAGCAGGCGGAGCAGCTGTACGTGGCCCTCAAGATGCGCCGGGTGCCCACCGAGTTCGTGCGGTTCGCCGGGGAGAGCCACGGCTTGAGCCGCAGCGGCAAGCCCTGGCACCGGGTCTTCCGGCTGGACCGCATCGTGGACTGGCTGGACCGCTACCTCAAAGGGTGACGCCCCGGCATAGGCCGCCGTCGACCCCCATACCGTGCGGTGGGCGGAGGGCGGTCGCCCCGCCCGCCGGGGGGATGGCCGTGGGAGGCCGAGCGCTGCTCATCGGCCCCGTGCAGGGGCGGGCCCTGCTGCTGGCGGCCGTGGCCGTCGCCGCGGGGGCGGTCGGGGTGGGCCTGCTGCGCCATCCGGCGCCCCGGCCCGACGCGGTGGCGCGGGTGCGGGGAGGCCCGCTGTCGCCCGGCCTGCAGGCGACGGTGACGTTCACGGCCGTGCCGGGCGGCGTCGAGGTCAGCGTGGAGGCCGAGGGGCTGCCGCCGTACCTGGCGGGCGACCCGCCCATCGGGCCCCACGGCTTCCACATCCACGAGATGGGCGACTGCACCGTGGGCGACCCCTCCGAGCCCTTCCTGGCCGCCGGCGGCCACTACAACCCCGACGGCCAGCGCCACGGCAACCACGCCGGCGACTTCCCCGTCCTCTTCTCCAGCGGCGGGGTGGCCCGCATGCGCTTCTTCACGGACCGGCTGCGCGTCGACCAGATCCTGGGCCGCGCCGTCATCATCCACGAGAACCCCGACGACTTCCGCACCGACCCGGCCGGCAACTCGGGCCGGCGGCTGGCCTGCGGTGTCATCACCCGACCGGGACCCCGGTAGCACGGCCTGCCCGCCCTCCATATGCATGAGGCATCACCCCCAGGGGAAGGCAGGGTGGGCGGGCGTGCCGGAGGACGGCGCTGCCATCCGGGCCCGGCTGGCCGAGGTGGCCGACCGCCTGGAGACGGCCTCGCCGGAGGCGGTCCTGGCCTGGGCCCTCGAGACGTACGGCGAGCGGGTCTGCCTCGCCTGCAGCTTCGGCGCGGAGGACATGGTGCTGCTGGACATGGGCGCGCGCATGCGGCCCGGCCTGCACGTCTTCTACCTCGACACGGGGCTGCTCTTCCAGGAGACGTACCGGCTCATCCAGCAGGCCGCGGCCCTCTACCCCATCCGGCTCATCCGGGTGCTCCCCCTGCTCAGCCTGGACGAGCAGGCCCGCCAGCACGGCGAGGCGCTGTGGAGCCGGGACCCGGACCTCTGCTGCCGGCTGCGCAAGGTGGAGCCGCTGCGGCGCTTCCTGCAGGGGTACGGGGCCTGGATCACGGGCCTCAGGCGCCAGCAGTCGCCCCTGCGGGCGGGCACCCGGCCGGTGGAGTGGGACGCCCGCTTCGGGCTGGCCAAGGTCAACCCGCTTTTCCGGTGGAGCCGCGACGACGTCTGGCGATACATCCGGGAGCATCAGGTCCCGTACAACCCCCTGCACGACCGCGGCTATCCCAGCATCGGCTGCCGGCCGTGCACGACGCCGGTGGCGCCCGGCGAGGATGAGCGGGCGGGCCGGTGGCGGGGCTTCGGCAAGACGGAGTGCGGGCTCCACAGGCCCGTGGAGGGGTGAGCCGTGCCGCTGCCCGCGCCCCTGGGAGGCCGCCTGGTGCGGCGCCACGTCCAGGGCCCGGAGGCGGCCCGCCTGCAGCGGGAGGCACGCCGCCTCCCGGGCCTGCCGCTGTCGCCCTCGGAGGAGGCGGACCTGCGCCTCATCGCCTGCGGCGCCTACAGCCCCCTGGAGGGCTTCATGGACCGGGAGAGCTACGCCTGCGTGCTGCACCGGATGAGCCTGCCGTCGGGGCTTCCCTGGACCATCCCCGTGGTGCTGCGGGTGGAGCCGCATCGGGCGGCGGCTCTGGGCCGGGGGGATCGAGTGGCGCTTTACGGGTCGGCAGGGGCCGGAGCGGGCGGGGGGGTGCCGGCCGGCGACGGCGCCCCCGGGCCCCTGGGCATCCTGGAGGTGGAGGACGTCTTCCCCGCCGACCCCCTTCAGGAGGCCCGGGCCGTCTACGGGACGGAGTCGCCCGAGCACCCGGGCGTCGAGCGCCTGCTGCGCTCGCCCACCTGGTGCGTGGGGGGAGCCGTGTGGGTCTGGGCGTCGCCCCTGCTGCCGCCGGCCGCCCTCACGCCCGAGCAGAGCCGGGCCTGCTTCGAGGCCAGGGGCTGGCAGCGGGTGGTGGGCTTCCAGACCCGCAACCCGGTGCACCGGGGTCACGAACACCTGCAGAAGTGCGCGCTGGAGATGGCGGACGGCCTCTTCCTGCACCCCCTGGTGGGGCCCACCCGGGAGGAGGACCTGCCCGCCCCCGTGCGGTGGCGGGCGTACGAGATCCTCCTCTACCACTACTACCCGCCGGAGCGGGTGGTGCTGGCGGGCTTCCCGGCGGCCATGCGCTACGCCGGGCCCCGGGAGGCGGTCTTCCACGCGCTGGTGCGGCGCAACTTCGGCTGCAGCCACTTCGTGGTGGGGCGGGACCACGCGGGGGTTGGCTCCTTCTACGGGCCCCTGGACGCCCAGCGCATCTTCGACCGGTTCGACCCCGCGCTCCTGGGCGTCGAGGTGCTGCGGTTCGACGCCGCCTTCTACTGCCGGCGCTGCCGGGGCATGGCCACGGGCCGCACCTGCCCGCACGGGCCGGGCGACCGAACGGTGCTGAGCGGCACCGACCTGCGGCGGCACCTGCGGGAGGGGCGGGCGCTGCCCGAGGAGCTGGCGCGGCCCGAGGTGGCGGCCTTCCTCCTGCGCCTGAGCGAAAAGAGGGCTTGACCCTCCCGGGGCCGAATGAAAGGATCCCGGGTCGGGAGCTTTCGGCGCGTCTTCGCGCGGACTCTGCAGGCGGGGAAGGGGTGCTGGACCCGTGAGAGGGGTAGTGCGCGCGCTCGGCCCGGTGGCGCTGGCGCTGCTGGTGGCCGCGCTGCCGGCGGCCGCGGCCCCCATCAAGGTGGGGCAGGTCACCGACGTCGGCGGGATCGACGACAAGAGCTTCAACGCGACCGCGTGGAAGGGCGTGCAGGACGCCATCGCGAAGCTGGGCATCCAGGGCCGCTACCTGGAGTCCCAGCAGCAGACGGACTACATCAAGAACATCCAGGAGTTCATCTCCCAGGGCTACGACCTCATCATCACGGTCGGATTCCTGCTGGGCGACGCCACCAAGGAGATGGCCCAGCGGTATCCCGACCGCAAGTTCGCCATCGTCGACTTCTCCTACGAGCCGCCCCTGCCCAACGTGCTGGGCCTGACCTTCGCCACCGACCAGGCCGCCTTCCTGGCGGGCTACCTGGCGGCGGGCATGACCCGCACCGGCAAGGTGGCCACCTTCGGAGGGCTGCCCATCCCGCCGGTCACCATCTTCATGGAGGGCATGGAGGCCGGCGTCAAGTACTACAACCGGGTCAAGGGCGCTCGGGTGCAGCTCCTAGGGTGGAACACGCAGACCCAGCGGGGCGTCTTCGCGGGCAACTTCGAGAGCACCGATGACGGCCGCCGCATCGCGGAGTCCTTCTTCGACGAGGGTGCCGACATCGTCATGCCCGTGGCCGGCCCCGTAGGGCTCGGCTCCGCGGCGGCGGCGCGGGACCGGGGCGCCATGATCATCGGCGTCGACACCGACTGGTACGTGAGCGCCCCCGAGTTCTCCAGCACCTACCTGACCAGCGTCGTCAAGAAGATGGACGTGGCGGTCTTCGACGCCATCCGGATGGTGGTGGAGGGCCGGTTCAAGGGCGGCACCTACGTGGGCACCCTGGCCAACGGCGGGGTCGACATCGCACCGTACCACGACTACGACAGCAAGGTGCCGGCCTGGCTCAAGGC
>DATCKV010000137.1:0-8043 GCA_036564285.1 Limnochordales bacterium | reverse complement strand
ACCGTCGACGCCCCCATCGGGCGCCATCCCCACGACCGGCTGCGCATGGCCGTGGTGCCCGACGGGCGGCCGGCCGTCACCCACTACACGGTGCTGGAGCGCCTGGGTTCATACAGCCTGCTGGAGGTGCGGCTGGAGACGGGTCGAACCCACCAGATCCGGGTGCACATGGCCTACATCGGCTACCCCATCGCGGGCGACCCCGTGTACGGCGCGGGGCGGGGCGCCAGGGCCCGGGGCGAGCTGGGCCTGCGGGGCCAGGCGCTGCATGCCCGGGAGCTGCGCTTCCGGCACCCGGTCACCGACGTGCCCCTGCAGTTCGTGGCTCCCCTGCCCGACGACATGCAGGCGGCCCTGGACCGCCTGCGGGAGCAGGCGGCGCGGGCAGGCCCGGCGGGCCTCGGAGCAGGCCGCGGGTGAGGGGCGCGCCGGGGCGGGAAGGAGGCTGGCGGCCCGTGGGCGTCAGGATGCGGGAGAAGGCCGAGATCATGGACGCCGACGAGATCCGGCGGGCGCTGTCGCGCATGGCCCACGAGATCGTGGAGCACAACCCCGACACGACCCGGCTGGCCTTCGTCGGCGTGCACCGCCGGGGGGTGCCCCTGGCCCGCCGGCTGGCGGAGCAGGTAGGACGCATCGAGGGGCACCCCGCGCCGCCCGTGGGGGCCCTGGACATCACCCTGTACCGCGACGACCTGACGGCGGTGGGGCCCCTGCCGGTGGTGCGGCGCACCGACATCGAGTTCGACGTGACGGGGCGGCTGCTGGTGCTGGTGGACGACGTGCTGTACACGGGGCGCACGGTGCGGGCGGCCCTGGACGCCATCATGGATCTGGGCCGCCCCGCCCGGGTGCAGCTGGCGGTGCTGGTGGACCGGGGGCACCGGGAGCTCCCCATTCGGGCCGACTTCGTGGGCAAGGTGGTGCCCACGGCCCGGCGAGAGCACGTGGAGGTGCGCCTGGCGGAGACCGATGGCCAGGAGCGGGTGGTGATCCTGGAACGGGTGGAGCCCGACGACGAGCCGACCCGACGCCCGTGACAGCCGCCGACGGAAGCGGGGGCCCGCGCATGTGGCCGAAGCATCTGCTGGCCCTGGAGGAGCTGGAAGCCGGCGACATCCGGCAGATCCTGGACACGGCCGACGCGATGCGACAGGTCTTCGAGCGGCCCGTCAAGAAGTTCCCGACCCTTCGGGGGCGGGTGGTGGTCAACCTCTTCTACGAGCCCTCCACCCGCACCCGCACCAGCTTCGAGCTGGCGGCCAAGGCCCTCAGCGCCGACGTGGTCAACGTCGCGGTGGCCCAGTCCAGCGTGGTGAAGGGCGAGAGCCTGGTGGACACCGCCCGCACGTTCGAGTCGCTGGGCGCCGACTACGTGGTGATCCGCCACGCCTCCGCCGGGGTGCCGCACCTGCTGGCCCGCACCATCCGGGCCCGGGTCGTCAACGCGGGGGACGGGGCGCACGAGCACCCCACCCAGGGCCTCCTGGACCTGTACACCATCCGGCGCCGCAAGGGCCGGGTGGAAGGACTCAACGTCCTCATCCTGGGCGACGTCCTGCACTCCCGGGTGGCGCGCTCCGACATCTGGGGCCTGCGCAAGCTGGGCGCCAGCGTGGGCGTCGCCGGGCCGGCCACCCTGCTGCCCGTCGGCCTGGAGGCGCTGGGGGTGCGCCGCTTCCACCGGCTGGACGAGGCGCTGGAGTGGGCCGACGTGGTCAACGTGCTGCGCATCCAGCGGGAGCGCATGCAGCGGGGCTACCTGCCCAGCCTGCGGGAGTACCGGCTGCGCTGGGGGCTCACGGAGCAGCGGCTGCGGCGGCTGCGGGAGGGCGTGCTGATCATGCACCCGGGGCCGGCCAACGTGGGGGTCGAGATCGACGAGGCGGTGCTGACCGACGCCCGCAGCGCGGTGTCGGAGCAGGTGACCAACGGCGTGGCCGTGCGCATGGCGGTGCTGTACCTGATGGCCGGTCGGGAGCGGGAGGACGGCGAGGCGCCTTGAGAGTGCTGATCCGGGGCGGTCGGGTCATCGATCCGGCCTCGGGTACCGACGGGGAGCTGGACGTGCTGGTGGAGGACGGCCGCATCCGCCGCCTGGCGGCCCTGATCCGGGAGGGGGCCGACCAGGTGGTGGACGCCCGGGGCGCCTGGGTGCTGCCCGGCGCCATCGACATCCACGTGCACCTGCGCGAGCCGGGGCAGGAGCACAAGGAGCGCATCGAGACCGGCACCCGAGCCGCGGCGGCCGGCGGCATCACCGCGGTGGCCTGCATGCCCAACACCACCCCCGCCATCGACTCGGCGCCGATGGTGTCGCACGTGCAGCAGGTCGCCCGGCAGCGGGGGGCCGTGCGGGTCTACGTCATCGGGGCCCTGACCAAGGGCCGCCAGGGGCACGAGCTGGCCGAGATGGGCGAGATGGCCGAGGCGGGGGCGGTGGCCTTCTCCGACGACGGCGACACCGTCATGGACGCCGCGCTGATGCGCAGCGCGCTGCTGTACGCCTCCCAGCTGGGCCGGCCGGTGGTGGCCCACTGCCTGGACGCCTCCCTGGCCCGAGGCGGCGTGATGCGGGAGGGGCCCGTGGCCACCCGTCTGGGGCTGCCGGGCATCCCCGCCGAGGCCGAGACCGTCATCGTGGCCAGGGACGTCGCCCTGGCCAGGGCCACCGGGGCCCGGCTGCACCTGGCTCACCTGAGCACCGCCGAGTCGGTGCGGATCGTGGCGCAGGCCCGGGCCGAGGGGGTGCCCGTCACGGCCGAGGTGACGCCCCACCACCTCTTCCTCACCGACGAGGCCCTCTCGGGCTACGACCCGGCGGCCAAAGTCAACCCGCCGCTGGGCAGCGAAGAGGACCGGCAGGCGCTGCGGAGGGCCCTGGCGGAAGGGGTCATCGACGCGGTGGCCTCGGACCACGCCCCCCATGCGCCCGAGGAGAAGGCGGCGGAGCTGGACCAGGCGCCCTTCGGCGCGGTAGGGCTGGAGACCATGCTGGCCCTGGTGCTGGGGCACCTGGTGCGGGAGGGGGTCCTGACCCCCATGCAGGCGGTGGCCGCCGTGAGCCTGCGGCCCGCGCAGGTGCTGGGGCTGCCGGGCGGGCGCCTGGCCGAGGGCGAGGTGGCGGACATCACCCTCTTCGACCCGGGCGCCGCCTGGGTGGTGGAGCCGGATCGCCTGCACTCCATGGGACGCAACACCCCCTTCGCCGGGTGGCGGCTGGTGGGGAGGCCGGTGGCCACCATGGTGGGGGGGCGCCTGGTGATGCGCGATGGCCAGCTCCTGGGCGAGTGAGGCCAGGCCCGCCGCGGCCTTCGGCGACCGGCTGGCCGACGCGGTGCGGCGCCGGGGCTCGTGCCTGGTGGTGGGCTACGACCCGGAGCTCTCCCGGCTGCCGCCGCCCGTGGTGGAGCAGCTGGCCCGGCGCCTGGAAGGGCTCGACGGGCAGGCGGCTCTGCAGGAGGCGGCGGGAGCCGTGGAGCGGGTGGGGGCCGCGCTGCTGGAGGCCTGCGCGCCCCACGCGGTGGCCGTCAAGTTTCAGGTGGCCTTCTTCCTGACCCTGGGCCCGTGGGGGCTGGCGGCGCTGCGCCGCCTGGTGGAGCGGGCCCGGGGCCTGGACCTGCTCGTCATCGCGGACGCGAAGCCCGGCGACATCGCCAGCACGGGGGAGGCGTATGCCCGGGCGCTCATCGGGGTCACGGCCCTTCCGGGCGGGGGTCGGGCGGAGGTGGTGGGCGCGGACGCCTGCACCTTCAACCCGTACCTGGGACCCGATGCTGCCGCTCCCTTCCTGGAGTGGGTGGACCGGGCGGGCAGGGGGCTCTTCGTGCTGGTGCACACCTCCAACCCGGGCGCCTCGGCCCTGCAGGGGCTCCCGCTGCGAGACGGCCGGACCGTGGCGGAGGCGGTGGCCGATGTCGTAAACTCGTGGGCGACGGCTCGCCGGGGCGCCAGCGGCTACGCGCCCGTGGGCGCCGTGGTAGGGGCCACCTATCCCGAGGCGCTGGCCTCCCTGCGGCGCCGGATGCCGGGGGTCTGGCTGCTCCTGCCGGGTGTGGGCGCCCAGGGCGGCAGGGTGGAGGACCTGGCGCCCGCCTTCGACGCCGGGGGCCTGGGCGGGCTGGTGAGCGTCTCCCGCGGGCTTCTGGAGGCATGGCGGGCGTCGGGGAGCGATCCCGCTCGGTGGGAGCGGGCCGCGGCCGATGCGGCGGCCCGTCTTCGGGAGGCCCTGGACCGGGTGCGGTCGGCGCCCGGCCGGCGGGGCCCAGGGGGCACGACGGCATGAGCGCGCACCCGGCCCCGGCGGGGGCTTTCGCCGCGGGCGAGGCTGGCGGAGCCGCCGGGCGGCCGACGCTGGTGAAGGCGCCGGTGGTGCGCGCCCGGCCCCTGGCCGAGGGCGTGGTCTGGCTGGAGCTGCAGGCTCCGGAACTGGCCGGGGCCAGGCCGGGGCAGTTCGTGCACGTCACCTGCCGGGAGCCGGGAAGCCTGGATCCCCTGCTGCGGCGGCCCTTCAGCCTGGCCGACGCTCGGCCCGAGCGGGGCGAGGTGGCCATCGTGGTCAAGGCCGTGGGCCGCGCCACCCGCTGGCTGGCGGCGCGCCGGCCCGGCGACGTGCTGGACGTGATGGGGCCGCTGGGCCACCCCTTCAGCGCAGAGCCCGGTCAGCCGCCCGAGGCGGCGCTGCTGGTGGGCGGAGGCACGGGGCTGGCGCCTCTTCTCTTCCTGGCCCGACGGCTGGCAGCCGCCGGCGGGGAGGTGGCGGTGGCGGCGGGGTTCAGGAGGCGGCAGGACGTCATCCTGGTGGACGAGTTCGCGGCGCTGGGGGCGCGGGTGGTGGTAGCCACCGAAGACGGCTCCGTGGGTCGGCCCGGCACGGCGGCGCAGGTGGCCGAAGGTCTCTGGCCCGAAGCCCGCTCGGTCTTCGCCTGCGGGCCCTGGGGGCTGCTGCAGGCGGTGGAGCGGCTGCGGCGCGCGGATCCCCGGCCGCTGGAGGTGGCGGTGGAGACCATGATGGGCTGCGGCGCCGGGGTCTGCCTGTCGTGCGTGGTGCCGTGGCGCCGGCGGGAGGGGTACCGGGTGACGGGATGGGCCCGGGCCTGCGTGGAGGGGCCGGTCTTCGACGCCCGGGACCTGGTCTGGGAGAGGTGTCCGGGCGGCGGTGGGTGAGGATCTCTCGGTCCGGCTGGGTCCCCTTCGGCTCAAGAATCCCGTGGTGATGGCCTCGGGTACCTTCGGCTACGGCTTGGACTACCGGGGCCTGCTGGAGCCCGACCAGGTGGGCGCGGTCACCACCAAGGGCATCAGCCTGGAGCCCTGGGTGGGCCATGCCCCGCCTCGCCTGCTGGAGAGCCCGGCCGGGCTCATCAACGCCATCGGCCTGGAGAACCCCGGGGTGGAGCGCTTCGTCTCCCACCTGCTGCCCCCGCTGCTGGCCGCCGGCGCCACCGTCATCGTCAACGTGGTGGGCCGCACCGAGCAGGAGTACGCGGAGGTGGCCCGCCGGCTGGAGGCCGCCGGGGGCGTGGCGGCCCTGGAGCTCAACATCTCGTGTCCCAACATCAAGGAGGGCGGGGTGGCCTTCGCCGCCTCCCCGGTCATGGCGGCCCGGGTGGTGAAGGCCGTCAGGGCGGCGACGAGGCTGCCGCTGTTCGTCAAGCTGGCGCCCATGGCCGCCGACCCCGTGGAGGTGGCCCGGGCCTGCGCGGCCGCCGGGGCCGATGGCTTCACCGTGGCCAACACCTATCCCGCGCTGGCCATCGACGTGGCGCAGGAGCGCCCCGCGCTGTCGGCGGGAGTGGGGGGGCTGTCGGGGCCGGCCATCCGGCCCCTCTCGGTGAGGCTGACGGCCGAGGTGTGGCGCGCCACCGGGATGCCCATCATCGGCAGCGGCGGCGTCGAGACCGCGCGGGACGCGCTGGAGTACCTCATGGCCGGCGCCCGGGCCGTGGCGGTGGGGACCGCCACCTTCCACCGGCCCCGGGCGGCGCTGGAGGTGCTGGAGGGGCTGAGGGCCTACCTGCGGGAGCGGGGGCTGCCGGGGGTGGAGGCCCTGGTGGGCCGGGCCGTGGAGCCGCCGGCAGGGCCGGCCCTCGGGGTGCAGGAGCAGGCGGCCCGCTATCTGCAGGAGACGGGCGCCATCCTGACGGGACACTTTCGGCTCAGCTCCGGCCTGCACTCGGACCGGTACGTGGAGAAGTTTCGCCTGCTGGAGCAGCCGCCCGTGGCGGAGGCCATGGTGCGGCTGCTGGCCATCGCGTGCTGGGACCTGAGGCCGGCCGCTGTGGTGGGCCCGGCCACCGGCGGCATCCTGCTGGCCTACGAGCTGGCGCGGCAGATGGGGGTGGCGCGGGCCTTCTTCACCGAGCGGGTCGAAGGCCGCATGGCGCTCCGCCGGGGCTTTAGCCTGCCGCCCGGCGCGCCGGTCCTGCTGGTGGAGGACGTGGTGACCACGGGCGGGTCGCTGATGGAGGCGGCCGAGGCCGTGGAGGCCGCGGGGGGCCGCATCCTGGGGGCCTGCTGCCTCATCGACCGCAGCGGGGGGCGTTTTCGCCCGCCCTTCCCCTTCCGCGCGCTGGTGGAGCTGCCGCTGGAGACCTGGACCGAGCCGAGCTGCCCGCTGTGCCGGCAGGGCGTTCCCCTGGTGGAGCCCGGGAGCCGGCGCATCGGGAGCCGGAGCGGGGCCTGAGGAGGAGACGAGCCGTGACGTCGCAGGCACCGAGCCGGGTGCGCCGGGCGCTGATGAGCGTCTCCAACACCGAGGGGCTGCAAGAGCTGGCCTCGGGCCTGGTGGAGCTGGGGTGGGAGATCTGGGCCACCGACGGCACGGCGGGCCACCTGGAGCAGGCCGGCGTGCCGGTGCGGCGGCTGTCGGAGCTGACGGGGCACGGGGCCATGCTGGGCGGCCGGGTCAAGTCGCTGCATCCCCGGGTCTTCGCAGGGGTGCTGGCCCGGCCCGACGAGGCCGACTTCCGGGAGCTGGAGCAGGCGGGGGCGGTGCCGTTCGACTGGGTGGTGGTCAACTTCTACCCGTTCCAGGAGTACCTGGCCCGGCACGGCGGCCGCCCCCGGGACGTGCGGGAGCTGGTGGAGTTCATCGACATCGGGGGGCCGGCCCTGGTGCGGGCCGCGGCCAAGAACCACGCGCGGGTCGCGGTGGTGACGGATCCCGCCCAGTACCCCGAGCTGCTGGAGGAGCTGCGGCGATCTTCCGACGGCGCCCTCAGCGCCGCTACCCTGCGCAGGCTGGCGGTGGCCGCGTTCCGGCTGACGGCGGGCTACGACGCGGTGGTGGCGTCGGCGCTGGCGGCCCTGGACGCGCGGGATGAGGCCGAGGCCCGCTTCCCCGAGGTGCTCCACCTGGTGGCCGAGCGGTGGAGGGTGGCCCGCTACGGGGAGAACCCGCACCAGGCCGGGGCCATCTACCGGGTGCCGTGGCCGGGGCCCTCGGTGCCGTGGGGCAAGGTGCTGCAGGGCAAGGAGCTCTCCTACAACAACGTGGCCGACGCCGCGGCGGCCCTGGCGCTGGTCGCGGAGCTGGCCGAGCGCCCGGCCGCCTGCGCCATCAAGCACGGGACCCCGTGCGGCGCCGCGGTGGCCGACACCCTGGCCCGGGCCTACGAGCTGACCTACGAGGCCGACCCGGTCTCCATCTTCGGCGGGGTGGTGGCGGTCAGCCGCCCGCTGGATGCGGCCACGGCCCAGCTGATGGAGCGCACGTTTTTGGAGGTGGTGGTGGCGCCGGCCTTCGAGCCCGACGCGCTGGCCATCCTGGCCAGGAAGCCCCGCCTGCGGCTCATCGAGGTGGGGGCCATCCCGGCGCCGGGCGAGGCCGCCGGGGCGCTGCCGCTGGAGGTGCGCTCGGTGCCGGGCGGGCTGCTGGTGCAGACCCCCGATGGCGTGGACCTGGTGGAGGAGCAGATGCGCACCGTCACCCAGGCTCAGGTGCCGCAGGGGCTGTGGCCGGACCTGCGCTTCGCCTGGCGGGTGGTCAAGCACGCCCGCTCCAACGCCGTCGTGGTGGCGCGGGACGGCCAGACGCTGGGC
>DATCKV010000136.1:0-3159 GCA_036564285.1 Limnochordales bacterium | reverse complement strand
GCGCCAGCCCCGCCGACCCGACCAGGAGGACGCTTCCCCCCTCCACCTGACCGGCCGCCGAGGCGATGGTCTCCAGGTCGTCATCCGTGGCGGCGTCCACCACCACCACGCTGCCGCCCGGCTGCCGCGACGCCGCCAGGGCGTCGGCTAGCCGCCGGGGCCCCGCCTCCACCTCCCGCAGGTCCAGATGTCGCACCGGGCGCCGGGTCTGTCCGGCCAGAAGGGCCGGGAGGAAGCTCTCCTTCACAGGGGCCACCGGGTCGCGGCTGACGGCCGTACGGCTCACCGGCTGACCGCCCACCAGCAGGAAGCCTCCCACCACGGCGCGCCCGTTGTCCGGAAAGGCCGGACAGACCACCGCCAGCTCCAGCCCGAAGGCGTCCAGGACCGCGTCCAGCTCGGCCCCCACCGGGCCGCGCAGGGTGGAGTCGATCTTCTTGTAGACGGGCCGGGCGCCCACCGCGCGCAGGCGTGCCGCCGCTTCGGCCACTCGCTCGTAGGCGCGCTCCGGCGGCAGGCCTCGGCTCTCGGTGTTGACCACGATGACGTCGGTCTCCCGGACGGCCTCGTCCTTCCACTCGCCCATCAGGGCCCGGGTCCTCAGGCCCGCCCGGGCGAACTGCACCCCGGTGTCGCCGGCGCCGGTGAGGTCGTCGGCGATCACCGCATAGACCCGGCTGCCGCGGCCCAAGGTCGCCGCCCCCTCACGAGCCGGCCCCGGCCGGCTGAGCGACCTCGCCCCGGTGCAGGCGTCGATGCAGGTAGTGGGTGATGAGCGGCGTCACCACGGCCGTCACCAGCACCGCGGCCGCCACCTGGGCGGTGGCCACGGCGACGTAGGGGCCGAAGCTGGCATCGGCCTGCGCCACCACCGCGGGCGTAGCCACCGAGTTGCCGGCCGTGGTGCCGATGGCGAAGCCCACCGCGCTGCGCTCACCCAGGATCCGCCGGTACGCCCAGTATCCCAGCGCCCCCGTCACCAGCGACACCAGCAGCCCCAGCCAGAGCCCCGTGAGGCCGCCCACCGCCAGCGACCGCAGATCGATGCCGGCGCCCAGCGCGAAAGCGAAGAAGGGCACCGTGATGGCCGCGGTCGGCTTCATCATCTCGGCGAAGCGGCTGTCGAGGTTGCCCAGCACGAAGCCGATCAGGAAGGGCACGATGGCCGCCACGATGTAGACCAGCGGGATGGCCCCGAGCCCGCTCAGCCCCAGGAAAACCAGGGTGAAGAAGGGGCCGTCGTTGAGGGCGCTGGCGATGTACGCGCCCCGGTCCTCCTCGTCGCCGTACTGGCTCGCCAGGGCCAGCCACAGCCCTCCGTTGGAGTTGATGAAGGCCACCATCGCGGCCAGCAGCGAGACGCCCAGGACGCCCTCCCGCCCGAAGGCGAAGCCGTAGCCGATGACCAGCAGCGCCGGCACCACGGTCTTGGCCAGCAGCAGCACGCCGGTCTTGGCCAGCACCCGGCCGCTCTGCTGGACGTTGATCTGCGCGCCGGTCCCCAGGATCAGCAGGGCGATGAGCGGCAGCGCGCCGTCTCGAAAGAGGGCGGTGGTGAAGGAGCCCAAGCCCAGAAACCCCGGCCAGAAGGTGCGGACGATGGAGCCGAGCAGAAGCGGGATCAGCATCATGCCGCCGGGCACCCGCTGAAGGGTCGCTACGATGGGAACCCGTCCCATGGTGGAGCGCCTCCTCCTGCTGCGAACGGTAGTCGGACGGAGATGCGTTGGGGCCGCTCCGGCGCCGCCGCCAGCTATTCTGGACGGCGTCAGCCTTCGAGATGAGCGGGCGGCGCCCCTGCCCCCCATCGAGTCAGCGACGCCGCCCCGGTCTTGCCGTGGCCGCGCACCCCCGTCACGGCTCGATGCGCGTGCCGAGCACCTCCAGGAACTTGGCCAGCCACTCAGGATGGGCCGGCCACGCCGGCGCCGTGACCAGGTTGTCATGGACGACGGCGCGGTGGGCCGCCACCTCGACCCACTCCCCACCCGCCGCCGACACGTCCGGCCCCACCGCCGGATACCCGGTGCACGTGCGCCCCTTGAGCACGCCTGCGGCGGCCAGCACCAGCAACCCGTGGCAGACCGCCGCGATGGGCTTGCGGGCCTCGGCGAAGTGACGGGCGATGCGCAGCACCTCGGCGTTGAGGCGGATGTACTCGGGCGCGCGGCCGCCGGGGATGACCAGCGCGTCGTACTCCTCGGGGCGGATCTCGTCGAACGTGGCGTTGAGGGTGAAGTTGTGGCCCGGCTTCTCGGTGTAGGTCTGGTCGCCTTCGAAGTCGTGGACGGCGGTGCGCACCTTCTCGCCGGCCTTCTTGCCAGGGCAGACGGCGTGCACGGTGTGCCCCACCATCTGCAGGGCCTGGAAGGGCACCATCACCTCGTAGTCCTCCACGAAGTCCCCCACCAGCATCAGGATCTTCTTGGCCGCCACGGCCATCCCCCTCTCCTGGCGCCCGCCGGCCTCGGGTCTCATGCCGGCTGCTCCAGTATACAGGGTCCGCGGCGATGGCCCTCCCTCGCGGGCGGCCCGCGGTTGCCGGAGCCCGTGCCCTGAGTCCTCGGGAGCGGCTGCGAGCCCCCCGAAGGGGGCAGCGGAGAAGCGAGCGTCGGCAGCGGCAGTGGCTGGCCGGCCTTGACAGGGTCCGACTCGGCCGGCTACCCTCTTCCTGGGTTGCCATAATCATTATGACTATGGAGGTGCCGGCCGGTGTTCCTTCGTGTCGACCGCCTGCAGGTGGCCCTACCCCAGCCCACCGATCCCGACCCCAACGCCGCCGCGGCCGTCCAGGAGCTGCTGGGCGGCAGGTTCGGCGAGATGTCGACCCTCATGAACTACATGTACCAGTCCTTCAACTTCCGCGGCCGCGACAAGCTCAGGCCCTACTATGACCTCATCGCCAACATCGCCACCGAGGAACTGGGGCACATCGAGCTGGTGGCGGCCACCGTCAACGCGCTCCTCTCCGGGACGACCCGCCCGGGCGCGCCCGATGAGGCGCCGCTGCAGCGCGCTGCCTCGCTGCGCAACACCCACCACTTCATCGCGACGGGCCAGACGGCACTGGTGGGGGACTCCATGGGCGGGGCCTGGCGGGGCGACTACGTCTTCTCCAGCGGCAACCTGGTGCTGGACCTGCTGCACAACTTCTTCCTG
>DATCKV010000135.1:0-2378 GCA_036564285.1 Limnochordales bacterium | reverse complement strand
GTCGGGCCGGGACGCGCTCGCACCGCCTCACGCCGCCCATTCGGCCCGGACGTAGAGCCAGGCGGCCGCGGAGAGGCACAGCACGTTGGGCAGCCACGCTGCCAGCAGGGGGTCCAGGGCGCCGGAGTTGCCCAGGGAGCGGGAGAGGGCGAAGATCACGTAGTACAGGAGCGCCAGCCCCAGGCTGGCGGCCATGCCGAAGGCCCGGCCCCCGCGCCGCCCGTAGAGGCTCAGGGGCAGGCCCAACACCGCCAGCACCAGGTTCGCCGCGGGCAGGGCCAGCTTGAAGTGGTAGTCCACCATCATGGAGCGGGCCACCACTCCCGCCTGGCGCAGGCGCCGGATCTGCTCGCCCAGCTCTCGACGGCTCATCTCCTCGGTGCGCTTCTGCGCGCCCAGGTAGTCCTCCGCCGGCTCCGGGAGGGTCAGCTCGTAGCGGGCCATGGCCGACTCCAGCTGCACGAACCCCTCCCGGTCCAGCTCCTTCATGGTGACGCCCTCCAGGTGCCAGGTGCGGCCCTCGTACCAGCCCTCGCGCGCGGTGTAGATGACGGGGAACGTGCCCGGCCGCAGTTCGTAGATGATCGCGTCGTACAGCCGCCGGGTGGAGCGGTCGACCCGGCGCACGTAGAACCACCGATCCGGCGAACCCCTGAAGAAGATGTTCTCCGAGATGGCCGGGACCGGGTCGGCCTGCAGGGCCCGGCGCAGCTCGGTCTCGTACCGGTGGTTGGCCGCGGGCACCACGTACTCGTTGAGGAGGTAGGCTCCCACGCTGACGAGGGCGCCCAGCACCACGATGGGCAGGCCGATGCGCAGGACGCTGAGGCCCGCGGTGCGCATGACGGTCATCTCGCCGTCGCGCACCAGCCGCCCCGACGACAGGAGGGTGCCGAACAGGGAGGCGATGGGCAGCGCGATGGAGAGGGCCTCGGGCACCTTCAGCGCGAGCAGCCCCAGGGTGGTGCCGGCCGAGGCGCGCTGCACCACCAGCAGGTCCGTCAGCTGGAAGATGGGGCCCGTCAGCAGCAGCACCAGGAAGCCTGCCGCCGTGGCCGCGAAGGGCCCGATGAACTCCGAGGCGACGTAGCGGTCCAGCCTCCGGATGGGCAGAAGCCGCGCCACCGGCCCCCTCCGCCCCTCACGGCACGGCCACGATGAGGCCCAGCTGGTGGATGCCCCCGTAGGCCGGGCCCGCCAGGAAGGCGTAGCTGACGGCCCACCGCCGGCCCGGCGCCTCCGCGCCCGCCCCCACCATGAAGCCGTCGCCCCGCTCCGAGCGCTCGTAGCCGAGGCGCAGCGCCAGGGGCGCCGCCGGGTAGAGGCGGGCCTCCAGCCGCACCGCCCGGCCCGTTCCGGCGTCCAGCAGGTCGACGCCGTCGGCCTCCAGCACCAGGTAGCGGTTCGCCTCGAAGGCGATGCCGGCCCCCAGCTGCGGCGGCCGGGCGGCCGCCCGCTCCGCGGCCCCGCCGGGGCCCACCTGGCGCACCTCCAGCATGGAGTCCAGCCGGCCCGACAGCACCACCCGGTCCGAGGGGGAGGCCAGCACCCCGACGTCCACGCCCAGGTAGTGGTCCTCCCGGGGCGTCTCGGGCCCGGTCGGCTGGCCCCTTACCCGCCGGTAGTGGCCCGCCACCCCCAGGGCCCACCGGGGCCCCATGGTCACGGCGTAGGCGTACCCCAGCGACAGTTCGGTCACCGACTGCGACGAGGAGCCGGGCACGGCGTCGCGGCCGCCGTGGGCCGCCCACACGGCCCAGCCCTCCCCGTCGGCGCCCTCGGCCCAGCCCGCCCCGTGGACGAAGGTGGGCGCCCCTCCTGGCCCCTGGCCGTCGCGCACCGTCACGGCCGCCCCCCACCGGCGCCCCTCCAGCAGCGCGGGGCCGGCCGGGTTAGCCATGGCCCTGAGGGGGTCGTCGGGAGCCGCCTGCGTGGCCAGGCCCTCGAAGAGGGCCACCTCCTGCGGCAGCGGCGGCACCGGCTTCTCCGCCCGCGCCGCCGCCGTCGGGGCCGCGGCCATCAGCGCGGCAGCCAGGAGCGGAGCCGCCAGGAGCCGAACCCCCCTCCTGCCGTCACGGCAGCGATCGGATGCTGACGCCTGCCACAACCTGGAGCGCCCCCCTGTCCCGGACGCCGAGGCCGACGGCGAAGTTGGGCCCGAACTGGAAGGTGAAGCCGCCGCCCAGGCTCTGCCCGTCGTAGTCGACGCCCGCGGCCACCACCGGCCGGGGCAGGCTGCCCGGGCGGCTGACCGTGACGGGGTTGAGCACCGCGTCGACGCCCGCGAAGGCCAGCAGGCGGTTGCCGCCGCGCACGCCGACGTGCAGCCGCAGCAGCGGCCCCGGGAGGCGGTGGCTGGCCACCACGTAGCCCGTCTC
>DATCKV010000134.1:0-6789 GCA_036564285.1 Limnochordales bacterium | reverse complement strand
GCGGTACCGGTACGGCCCGACCTGCTCGACCCGGGGCCGCTCCTTCAAGAAGGCGGCCAGTTCGGCCCGTTCGGCGTCGGTCAGCCAGGCCGGCGGGTCCGACGTGGCGCGGAAGCCGGCCACCCGGGCCAGGTCCTGCAGCCAGCGCCGCTGCCGGTCGTCCAGCAGGTTGTGGCGGGTGCGGAAGTAGACCACGTCGGGGTCGGTGTGAAGCAGGGGCCGCAGCCACAGCCGCTCCACGCTGGTCCACAGCGCGTTGCGGGAGCTGGGCAGGGTGCGCCTTGACGGCCCGCCTCCACCGTAGGGGATCTCCCAGAAGGGCGCCACGTCAGGCCCGATTCGAATGGCATCGGCCAGCCCCACCGACGCCACCACGGGCGCGCCGCAGACCAGGATGTACGCGTCGTCGCCCGCCGCCTCCCGGATGAGGCGCAGCCCTTCCCGGTAGGCCTCCTCCCGGGGCACGGCCTCGTACCGGCGCCCGGGCATGGCCGCCGCATACAGGAAGTCGAGCTTCAGGTAGTCGTAGCCCCACCCCCGCACCCGCCGCACCAGCGCCTGCAGCCACGCCCGGGCCCCCGGGTGGGTGGTGTCGAGGGCGTAGTAGACGTCGCCCCAGTTGTGCCCGGCCACGACCGGCTGCCCGGCGGGCTCCCGCACCAGCCACTCGGGGTGCTCCCGGAAGAGCGGGCTGGACGGCGCCACGATGAACGGCGCCACCCACAGCCCCGCCCTCATCCCCGCCTCCCGGATGCGCGCCGCCAGCGCCGCCATGCCCGAGGGGAAGCGGTCGTTGGCCTCCCAGTCGCCGATGGCCCGCTGCCAGCCATCGTCCACCTGGAAGACGTCGAACGCCAGCCCCCGCAGCCCCTCCAGCGCCTCCAGCAGCCGGTCCTCCGAGATGTCGCGGTAGAAGCCGTACCAGCTGCACCAGACCCGGGGCGCCTCACCCTGGCCCCGCCGGCCGAGGCGCTCGCCCAGGTGGCGGGCATAGGCGGCGAAGACCCGCTCCCGGGGGCCGTACGCCACGAACCACCCGCCGCCCCCCGGCACAGGCCGCCGGCCCGGCGGGGCGCCCGGCGGCGGGCCACCCGAGTCGGCCTCCTCCTCGAAGAAGCCCCGCAGCACCACGTCGTCGGCCTCGACCCGGGCCCCCACGTCCAGGGCCCCCAGGAGCAGCACCTGCCCGTCAGGGCCTTCGACGGCCCCCACGCCGCTGCCGCCGGGCCGTGGGCCGGCCGCGTAGCGGGCGTCGTCGTCGGAGTAGAGGGGCGAGGCCGCTGCCGCCGCCGGGCGCAGCGGCACCCATTCGACGGCGCTCCAGGAGTGCCACCCGTGCCGGTAGAAGCGCGCCGCCCCGAACGGGTGCAGCAGCGCCACCGGCCCCCGGGGCAGCGCCAGGCCCCCCTCGACCTCTCGCGCCGGCCCCGCCGCCCGGGCCGGCAGCGTCAAGCCCTCCAGCGACAGCAGCACGGCCTGCACGTCGCCTCACCGCCCCGCCCTCAGCGCCCCAGCACGGCCCGGTAGAAGGTCGCCACCGCCTCGGGCTCCTCTGCCAGCGCCTCCAGCGGGTACAGCAGCATATCGCGCCGCCCCACCCGCACCCACAGGGGCCGGCCCTGCTCGTCGCGCCCCACCACCTGGGCCTCCTTCGGCTCCAGCACCAGCGGCGTCTGGGTGAAGGGGTCGGGCCCCGCCGGCAGCTCCAGCCGCCCGCCTTCCCAGGTCAGCGCCCGGGGCGCGGGCTCGGCCAGGTTGAAGCGGTTGTGGGGCTCCCCGCCGAAGAACCGCCTCGCCGCCTCCGCCGACGCCCAGCCCCCCTCGTGGGAGCGCACGCCCGTGGCGTGCAGGTAGCTGTACACCACCCGCCCCGAATAGCGCGCCAGCCTCTCCCACGTGGGCGCCAGCAGCTTCTGCACCGACGGCGCCACCAGCACCGGCGGCAGCGCCCCCGCCACCCGACCCACCTCGCTGAAGTCGGCGCCGTCGCCCGCCTCCAGCAGGTCCTCCTCCAGCACCGCCTCGGGCAGGTAGCCCAGCGCCCGCAGCGCCGCGTACGCGTTGAGCAGCGCCCGCTGCAGCACCCCCGCCGGCCGCTCGCTGAACGGGTACGCCCGGTAGAGGTACGACGGCACCAGCAGCCCCACCCGCTGCGTCGCCGGAAGCGGCGCCCGCACCGCCTCCCTCAGCGCCTGCGCCACCGGCCGGGGGCTGCGGTCCGCCCGCAGCATGCCGAACGAGATCTCGTGCGGGTGATGCCGGTACGGCGCCACCGCCGCCAGTTCGGCCCGGAAGTCAAGCCCGCACCACCACCCGATGCGGGTCGCCCCATGCAGCCGGGCCTCCTCCACCACCCGCGCCGCCCACCGGGCCACCTCCTCCTCCCCGAAGACGGAGTGGGTGGCCCCGAACTCCTCCAGCCACACCTCCTTGCCGTGGGCCGCCGCCAGCCGCCGCGCCACCGCCAGCGCCAGCCCGTAGGCGGCCATCTGCCGCTCGGGGTGCGTCTCGGCCAGGTACAGGTGCGGAGCGATGACGTCCTGCGGCAGGGTCGGCCGGAACGCCCCCGACACGCCCGCCATCACGTACCAGGCCCCATCCCCGATGCTGACCGGCCGCCCGCCGTCCAGCGCCTTGACCAGCCCGTACATCCGCGACGCCCACGCCCGCACCGCCTCCGCCGGTGCCGGCCCCGTAAAGAGGGGCAGCTCGTTGGTGAGCACGTACGCCTCCACCGCCGGGCTGGTGCGGGCCACGCCGATGACCGCCTCCAGCAGCCGCTCCTGGGCCAGCAGCAGCACCGGGTCCGTATAGAGCCGCCCGGGATCGTCCATCCAGCGGGGCGGCCAGTTCTCGCCGCTCATGTGGCCCACCAGGAAGGTGAGGTGCACGCGCAGCCCCGCCCGCTCGTGCAGCGCCAGGAACCGCCGCAGCCGCTCCAGCGCCTGCGGCTCCACCCGGTCCGGCTCGGGCATGAAGTCGGGCCAGAAGACGAAGCTGCGGGTGTACTCCACCCCCGCCGCCCGCAGCGCCGCCAGATCCCGCTCGATCTCGTCCTCCCGGAAGTCACGCCACATCCCCGGGCCGGCGTAGCCGGGCCAGTAGTTGACCCCCAGGCGCACCGCCGCCGCCGTCGTCGCTGCCGCCGCTCCGCCGGCCGCTGCCTCGACCCGCTCCATCCGCGCGCTACCTCCTCGCTGCGAACGTGAAGGCATCCGCAAAGAGGCGCCGGGTGTACGGGTGCTCCGGCTGCGCCGTCACCCGCTCCACGTCGCCCCGTTCCACGATCTGCCCCCGGTACATCACCAGCAGGGTGTCGCTCACGTAGGTGGCCAGGCTCACGTCGTGGGTGATGAAGAGGATGGCCATCCCGTACTCGGCCCGCAGGTCCAGCAGCAGGTTGAGGATCATGGCCCGGGAGGAGGCATCCACCATGGTGGTGGGCTCGTCGGCGATGAGCAGCCTCGGCCGCACCACCAGCGCCCGGGCGATCATGACCCGCTGGCGCTCGCCGCCGCTCAGCTCGTGGGCGTACTTGCCCAGCACCGTCCGCGGCACCAGCCCCACCCGCTCCAGGGCCCACGCCATGCGCTCCGCCCGCTCCTGGGGCCCCAGACGCCGCCCCTCCAGGCCCAGGGTCCGGCCCAGCACCCGCCGCACCGTCATGAACTGGTTGAAGGACGAGAAGGGGTCCTGGAAGACCGCCTGCACGTCGCGCCAGTAGGCCCGCAGCTCCGCCCGCCGCCGCAGCCGGGTCACGTCGCGCCCGTCGAAGAAGATGCGCCCCGCCGTGGGCGGGATGAGCCGCAGCAGCAGCATGGCCAGGGTCGACTTGCCGCTGCCGCTCTCCCCCACCACGCAGGCGATCTCGCCGGCCCGCATCTCGAAGGAGACGCCGTCCACCGCCCGCACCAGGTGGCGTCCCTGCCCGAAGGTGCGGGTGAGGCCCTCCACCCGCAGCAGCGCCCCCTCACCGCCCGCCTGCATGCCCATCCCGCCTCTCCGCCGCAGCCGCCGTCTGCCCCAGCCGCTCCGCCACCCACCAGCAGGCCGCGCTGCGCCCCTCGCCCACGCTCACCACGGGCGGCGCCTCCCGGGAGCAGACGGGCATGGCCACCGGGCAGCGGGGGTGGAAGCGGCACCCCGGCGGCGGCGAGACCAGGCTGGGCGGCTGGCCGCCGATGGTCTCGATGCGCTGGCGGCGCGTCCCCGTCTCCAGCACGATGGTGGCGTCCATGAGAGCCTTGGTGTAGGGGTGGGCCGGTTGGAAGAGCACCGCTTCGGTGGGCCCCACCTCCGCCACCTGCCCGGCGTACATGATGGCCACCCGGTGGGTCACCGCCCGCAGCAGGGCCAGCTCGTGGGTGATGAAGATGATGCCCCGGATGATGCGCTGCTCCAGCAGCCCCGACATCAGCTTCAGCAGCGCCCGCTGCGACGTCACGTCCAGCGCCGAGGTAGGCTCGTCGGCGATGAGGATGGCCGGGTCCAGCAGGGTGGAGACCACCGCCACCACCCGCTGGCGCATGCCGCCGCTCAGCTGGTGCGGGTAAGCCTCCAGGGCCCGGGGTAGCAGCGACAGCTGCTCGAACCGCTCCGCCGCCCGCCTCAGCGCCTCCTTGCGGGAGATACCGGGGATGTGCGACTGCAGGACGTCGTAGACGAAGTCGCCCACCCTCCGGGTCGGGTTGAGGACGTTCATGGCCCCCTGGGGCAGCAGGGCCACCACCTTGCCCCGCAGGGCCTGCGCCTGCCGCCTCCAGCCGGGCCGATCCAGCGCGATGCGCCGCCCCGCCACCTCCAGTTCCCCGGCCGTCACCGCCAGCGGCGGGTGGATGTTGAGCGACAGCACGCTGGCCAGGGTCGACTTGCCGCACCCTGACTCGCCGGCGATCCCCAGCGACTCGCCCTCGCGCAGCACCAGGGAGACGTCGTCCACCGCCCGCACCGGCGGCTCGTCAGGCTCGACCCCGTACCGGGCGCTGATCCGTCGGGCCACCAGCAGCTCGCTCACGCTACCTGCTTCTCCCTCCGGAGCCTGGGGTTGTAGATCTCGTCGAGGCTGGCGTTGAGGAGCTGCAGCCCGAAGGCGATGAGGGTCAGCAGCACCACCGGGGGCAAGAACGCCCACCAGATGCCCTGCCGCACCGCCTCCCACAGCAGCGCCCACTGCAGCAGCAGCCCCAGCGAGATGGTCCCCGACGGGCCCAGGCCCAGCATGCTCAGCCCCGCCTCCGCCAGCACCGCTCCGGCCAGCTGCAGCGTGAAGGCCATGCCCAGGTAGGAGAGCATGTAGGGGATGACGTCCTGCAGCATGATGGCCGCGTCGCTGGCCCCCGACAGGCGCGCCACGTAGATGTGCTCCCGGGCTCGCAGGCTGCTGGCCTGCGCCCGCACCGCCCGGGCCGTCCACGGCCAGGAGGTGAGCCCGATGATGAGGCCCATCACCACCAGCGACCGCGACTTGAGGGCCACCGAGATGAGGATGAGGACGATGAGGGACGGCAGGGTGATGACGATGTTGGTGACGCCCATCAGCAGTTCCTCGGCCCGGCCGCCCCAGTACCCGGCGGCTGTGCCCACCACGGTGCCGATGACCACCGCGATGGCCCCCGCGATGGCGCCGATGGCCAGCGACGTGCGGGTACCGTGCATCAGCAGCGCCAGCTCGTCACGCCCGAAGTTGTCGGTGCCCAGCGGAAACTCCCGGGAAGGCGGGTCGTAGGAGAAGCTGACCAGCGCCCGGGGATCCCGGGGGTAGACCACCGGCCCCAGCACGGCGAAGGCCACCACCGCCACCACCAGCGCCACGCTGGCCACGAACCGCCGGGAGCGCAGCGCCCGCCGCAGCCGGCTCCGGCCCTTCGACTGCGCCATGGCTCACCGCTCCCCCAGCCGCACGGCCCGGATGCGCGGGTCGATGAAGCCGTAGGCGATGTCCACCAGGAAGTTGGCCACCAGCACGGCCGTCACCACCAGCAGCGCGCCCCCTTGCAGCAGCGGGTAGTCGCGGGTCGAGATGGCCCGGAAGAGGAGCGACCCGATGCCGGGGTAGGAGAAGACGATCTCGGTGATGAGCGCGCCGCCCACCATGGTGCCCAGCGACAGCGCCAGCCCCGTCACCTGGGGCAGCATGGCGTTGCGGAAGACGTAGCCCAGGATCTTCTCCTCCCGCAGGCCCAACCCGGTCGCGTAGTTGACGTAGTCGGCGCCCAGCTCGTAGATGGCCATGGAGCGCATGCCCACGGCCTGCCCCCCGATGGAGATGAGCACCAGGGAGAGGAAGGGCAGCGTGTAGTGGTGCAGCACGTCGATGACGAAGCGCAGCGACAGCGTGGGCGTGAAGCCGAAGCTGTACCCGCCCGCCGTGGGAAACAGCGGCACCACCACCGCCAGCAGGTACAGCAGCAGGATGGCCATGGCGTAGTACGGCACGTTGGACAGGGCCAGCGCCGCCACGAAGAAGGTCGAGTCGAACCGGCCGCCCTTGTACGCCGCCAGGGCTCCCAGCCAGTTGCCCAGCAGCCACCCCAGCAGGATGGCCGGCAGCTGCAGGGCGATGCTCCACGGCAGGGCCTGGGCGATGATGTCGCGCACCCGGGCCGGGAAGAGGGAGAAGGAGCGCCCCAGGTCCCCGTGCAGCACGTTGACCACGTAGCCTACCAGCTGCTGCCACAGGGGCTTATCCAGCCCGAAGTCTTCGATGAAGGCCTGATACGCCTTGGCCGCGACCTGCGCCTCCACCGCACCCCGCATGTACTGCGCGATGAGCGCGTCGATGGGGTTGCC
>DATCKV010000133.1:0-4435 GCA_036564285.1 Limnochordales bacterium | reverse complement strand
ACGCAGCCCCCCGCCAGCGACATGCCCACGCCGAAGAGCACCCCGCCCACCAGCAGGTGGGGCCCGATGGGAAACAGGTGCGCCTCCGGCGGCAGCAGCCCGAAGCCCGGCATCGCCACCATCTTGGACTCCAGGAGCGCGAAGCCCACCGAGGCCGCCGCCATCCCCGCCAGGATGCCCTTGAGGGTGGCCGAGCCTCCGAACAGGAACAGGTCCCTGAAGCCCGAGGCGAAGCAGAACCGGCTGCGCTGCAGCACGAAGCCGAAGGCCAGCCCAAACGCCCAGAACAGCGGGTAGTCCCGCCCGTAGGGGGCGGTGGCCAGCCCCACCGCCACCGCCCCGGCCGCCACGGCCAGGCCCAACCCGACCCCCGCTCCCCTGGCCGCCGGGCGGGCTGTCGCCACCACGGCCATGGACCGCTCACCCCACTCTTCTCGCGTCGCCCGGCCCCGCCCGCCTCATCGCTCCACGGGCAGGTCGGGGCGGTTGCCCCACTCGGCCCACGAGCCGTCGTAGACCCGCACCGAGGGGTAGCCCAGCAGCTCCTTCAGCACAAACCACGTGTGGGCCGCCCGCACGCCGGTCTGGCAGTAGACGATGATCTCCCGGCCTGGGTCCGGCAGCAGCCCGAACCGGGCGTACAGCGCGCGGAGCTCCTCCCGGGGCTTGAAGGTGCCGTCGGGATTGGTGGCCAGCGTCCACTCCACGTTGGCGGCGCCCGGCACGTGACCGCCCCGCGCCGCCCGCACGTCGAGCCCGGCGTACTCCTTCGGGCTGCGGACGTCGCAGATGGCGCCCTGGCCGATGGCCTTGCGCACGTCCTCCCACCCAGCCACCAGGCTGGGATCCGGGGGTGTGGCCCGGTAGCCCCCCGCCGCCTGGCCGCCTGCCGCGGCGGGCCCGGCGGCCGCCCCGGTCTGAAGCGGCCGGCGCTCCTGCTGCCAGCGGGTGATGCCGCCGTCCAGCACGGCCACCGATGGGTGCCCGTACAGCTTGAAGACCCAGTAGGCCCGGGCCGCCCAGAGGCTGCGCTGGTCGTCGTACAGCACCACCGCGTCAGTGCGGCGGATGCCCAGCCGGTCCATGAGCGCCTCGAACTGGGCCTGCGTCACGGCCATGCCGTCGACGGGATTGTCGTGGTCGATGAGGTCGCGGCCGGGGTTGACGTAGAGCGCGCCGGGGATGTGGCCCTTCTCGAACAGGCCGGGGTCGGTGCGCACGTCGACCACCCGCAGCCCCGCCTCGCCCAGGTGGCCAGCCAGCCACGCCCCGTCCACCAGAGGGCCCGGCAGCGGCGGAGCGGCTCCCGTCCCGGATGCCGCCAGGGCAGCCGCCGCCCATCCCACCTGGGCTGCCAGGGCCAGGGCCAGCGCCGCGCCCCGGGCCCAACCCTTCCGGATCCATCCGGCGCCTCGCCGAAGGTACACGAAGACCACCCCTCCTCTGTCACCAGCGGAGACAGCGACGCTCAGCAGGGAGAAGGGAGGGCGGCCGGCGGGCGGACCCCGCGCCGGGCGGGCCGCCGCGGCCGCCGGCGAGGCAGGGTCAACACCCGCCGGCCATGGCGGGCACGATGGCGACCTCCGCCCCCTGGGGCAGCGGCGTGTCGAGGCCGGAGAGCAGGCGGGCGTCCTGGTCGTTGACGAACAGGTTGACGTACCGCAGGAGCTCGCCCTGGCCGTCCAGCAGGCGCTGGCGGAGCCCGGGGTAGCGGGCGTCCAGGGCCTCGATGGCCTCCCGGAGGGTCGCGGCCTCCACCTGCACCTCCCGCTCGCCGTTGGTCAGGTTGCGCAGAAGCTGCGGAATCCTCACCGTCACGGCCATGGATGTCGACGCCTCCCTCGTCGTGCTCCCTCGTCCCCGTCGCCGGGCAGCGGCGCACCCGGCGCGCGGAGCAGTCTACCGCCGGCCGCTCAGCGGGTGATGAGGCTGGGGGCCCGCTGCGCGGCGTCGGCCCGCCGGCCGCTCAGCACGTCCGCCTCGAAGGCCCGCAGGCTGGCCGGGATGCGCACCGGAGCAGCCGAGGCCTCCTCGGCCGCCTCCGGGGTCTTGAGCCCCATGCCGGTGATGTAGGCCACCACGGTCTCGTCGGGGCGGACGACGCCCTGCTGCACCAGCCGGCGCAGGACGGCGATGGTGGTGCCGCCCGCGGTCTCGGTGAAGATGCCCTCGGTACGGGCCAGCAGGCCGATGGCCTCCACGATCTCCTGGTCCGTGGCCTCCTCCACCGCGCCCCCCGTGGCCCGCACCACCTCCAGCACGTACTTGCCGTCGGCCGGGTTGCCGATGGCCAGGCTCTTCGCGATGGTCTGGGGCCGCACCGGGTCCACGTAGGCCTGCCCGGCCCGGAAGGCCCGCGCCACCGGGTTGCAGCCCGAGGGCTGGGCGCCAGAGACCCGCACGGGCCGCCGCTCCACCAGCCCCAGCCTGGCCAGCTCGTCGAAGCCCCGGGCGATCTTCACCAGCAGGTTGCCCGAGGCGATGGGCACCACCACGTGGTCGGGCAGCCGCCAGCCCAGCTGCTCCGCCACCTCGAAGCCCAGGGTCTTGGCTCCCTCGGAGTAGAAGGGCCGCAGGTTGACGTTGACGAAAGCCCACCGGTACTCGTCGGCGATCTGCGCGCAGAGCCGGTTGACGTCGTCGTAGGTGCCCTCCACCTCCACCACCGTGGGGTGGTAGATGGCCGACGTCACCACCTTCGCCCGCTCCAGCCCGGCGGGGATGAAGACGTACGCCTCCATGCCGGCCCGCGCCGCGTGGGCGGCCACCGAGTTGGCCAGGTTGCCCGTGGAGGCGCAGGCCACCACCTCGAAGCCGAACCGGCGGGCCGCCGAGATGGCCACCGAGACCACCCGATCCTTGAAGGACCAGGTGGGGTTGAGGGCGTCGTTCTTGATGTAGAGGCGGGGAAGCCCCAGCGCCTCCCCCAGGCGCCGGGCGTGCAGCAGCGGCGTGAAGCCGGCCTGCAGGTCCGCCTCGGGATCGTGGGGCGCCGGGAGGAGATCCGCGTAGCGCCAGATGCTTCGAGGGCCGGCCTCGATGCGGGCCCTCAGCGCCGCCGGGTCCACGCCGGCATGGTCGTAGACGGCCTCCAGGGGACCCAGGCACTCGTCACAGGCATAGACAGGTGAAACCGGAAAAGCCTTGCCGCACTCGCGACAGCGCAGGCCCACCAGCCCCACGCCAGCAACCCCCCGTCGTCGGCGGGCGGGCCCGGCTCACCGACAGCCCCGGCGGGGCACGGGAAGCCCCGCCGATGGCAGACGAAGGCCACCCATGCCATCCGTGCCGGCCGGAGGGGCGTCCGCGAATGGGCAGACCGCTGAAGGACGGACCACAAAAGACCTCTCCCTGCGCTGGCTGGCGCCTGGCACCGCCCCGGGCGCCCGGCCGAGACGTCGACGGCCGGGTTCCCGGCGGCTGGCCGGGAGAGGACGGTCGTGCACGTCCTCTTATCCTCCGGGATTGGCACCTTGCCGCCTCGAGGGCCGCAGGTTGCCGGGGGTCATCGAGCCGGTCTCTCGCCCGCTCTTGATAAGGGACCTCGATATTGGTTGTTGGCACGGATGGTAGCACGGGCCGACGGCGGTGTCAATAGCATGGAGTGGCACGATCCGGGATCGCCTCGGCGGACGACCTCTCCCGTCCCTGCCGTCACCCTGCTATACTGGCGTCAGGCCGGGATCTCAGGCCCGTCGGCCGTGCGGACGTGGCGGAACCGGCAGACGCGGCGGACTTAGGATCCGCTGGGGTGACCCGTGGGGGTTCGACTCCCCCCGTCCGCACCACCTCGCCGACCGGCGCCTGGCGGCCGCCTCACCCGAAGGAGCGCCGCCCCGCCGTCCTGGCCGCCGGGGGTGACCGGAGGGATGCCGTCGACCCTCGAGCTGCTCCGGCGCCTGGCTGCCCCTCCTCGCATCGAGTCGTGCCGGCGGGTGCTCTTCGTGCAGCCCCACCCCGACGACACCGACATCGGAGCGGGGGCCACCGTGGCCCGTCTGGCCAGGCAGGGCGCCGAGGTCTTCTACCTGACCGTCACCGACGGCAGCGCCGGGGCGGCCGGCTCCGACGCGGACCGCCGGAGCCTGGCGGCCCTTCGCCGTCAGGAGCAGGAGCGGGCCGCCGGCATCCTGGGGGTGCGGCGCCTGCTGTGGCTCGACTACCCCGACGCGGGCGACTACCCCGAGCATCGGGTCCGCCTCGACGTCATCCGGGCCATCCGGGAGCTCGAGCCCGAGCTGGTGGTGACCGTGGATCCGTGGTCGCCGTACGAGTCGCACCCGGACCACCGGCTGTGCGGGCTGGCGGTGGCCGGCGCGGCGCTGCTGTACGCGCTGCCCACCATCCGCACGGACCCCGAGGTGGACCGCCGCTTCCGCCCCTACCCCCTGGCCGGGGTCGCCTTCTATCACACGGCCCACCCCAACCAGTACGT
>DATCKV010000132.1:0-12630 GCA_036564285.1 Limnochordales bacterium | reverse complement strand
GAGCTCTTCAGCCGGGGCGTGGGCGAGGCCACCGACGTGGTGGAGAAGGAGATGTACACCTTCACGGACCGCTCGGGGCGCAGCGTCACCCTGCGCCCCGAGGGCACCGCGCCGGTGGCGCGGGCCTACATCGAGCACGGCATGCACCTGTGGCCCCAGCCCGTGAAGGTCTTCTACATCGGCCCCATGTTCCGCTACGAGCGCCCTCAGGCGGGGCGGCTGCGGCAGCACTACCAGATCGGGGCGGAGGCGCTGGGCTCGTCGGACCCCGCGCTGGACGCGGAGGTCATCGTGCTGCCCATGGAGATCTTCCGGCGGCTGGGGCTGGCCCGCTTTCAGGTGCACCTCAACAGCATCGGCTGCCCCCGGTGCCGGCCCACCTACCGGGAGCAGCTCCTGGCGTACCTGCGGCCCCGGGCGCCGCAGCTGTGCGAGAGCTGCCAGCGGCGGCTGGAGCGCAGCCCCCTGCGGGTGCTGGACTGCAAGGTGCCCACCTGCCGCGAGGTGACCGCCGGGGCTCCGGCCGCAGTGGACTACCTGTGCGGCGAGTGCCGGGCCCACTTCGACTCCCTGCGCCGGCACCTGGACCGGCTGGAGGTGCCGCACGTCCTGGACTTCCGGCTGGTGCGGGGCTTCGACTACTACACCCGCACCGTCTTCGAGGTGCTCAGCGACAACCTGGGCGCGCAGAACGCGGTAGCCGGGGGCGGGCGCTACGACGGGCTGGTGGAGGCCCTGGGGGGCCGGCCCACGCCCGGCGTGGGCTTCGCCTCGGGCGTGGAGCGGGCCCTGCTGGCCGCCTCGGGGGCGGCCGCCCCCGAGGATCGGGTGGGATGGCTGGACGTCTTCGTCGCCACCGACGAGACGGGCAGCCGAGACGAGGCGCTGCAGCTGCTGTACCGGCTGCGCCGCATCGGGCTGCGGGCCGACGTCGACTACCAGGGCCGCAGCCTCAAGGCCCAGCTGAAGCTGGCCGACCGGGCCGGCGCCCGGCTGGCGGTCATCGTGGGGCCGGCAGGGCCGGAGGGGGCCGGGGCGGGGCGGTACGTGGTGCGGGATCTGCGCACCGGGGAACAGACCGGAGCCGGGGGGCCGGAGGAGCTGGAACGGATGGTGGCCACCCGGCTCGCGGGGGAGCGGACGGGTTGAGAGGACGGCCATGAGCGAGCGCGCGCACGGGATCCTCCTGAAGCGGACGCACGAGGCGGGCACCCTGCGGGAGCAGCACGCCGGGCAGTCGGTGCAGCTGGACGGCTGGGTGATGCGCCGCCGGGACCACGGCGGGCTCATCTTCATCGACCTGCGGGACCGCAGCGGCGTGGTGCAGGTGGTGGTGACCCCCGACGCCGGCCCCGAGGTCTTCTCCCTGGCCGAGCGGCTGCGCACCGAGGACTGCATCGGGGTGGCCGGCGAGGTGAGGCGCCGGCTGCCGGGCATGGAGAATCCCAACCTGGCCACGGGCCGGGTGGAGGTGGTGGCGCGCCGTCTGGTGCGCTACAGCCAGTCGGCGACGCCGCCCTTCCCGGTGGACCAGCTCACCGACGTGGACGAGACGCTGCGGCTGCGCTACCGCTACCTGGACCTGCGGCGTCCGGGGATGCTGGAGCTCCTGCGGGTCCGCCACCGGGTCAACGCGTCCATCCGCCGCTACATGGACGAGCACGGCTTCATCGAGGTGGAGACCCCCATGCTGACCCGGTCCACCCCCGAGGGGGCCCGGGACTTCGTGGTGCCCTCGCGGCTGCATCCCGGGCGCTTCTACGCCCTTCCCCAGTCTCCCCAGCTCTTCAAGCAGCTGCTGATGGTGGCGGGGGTGGAGCGCTACTACCAGATCGCCCGGTGCTTCCGAGACGAGGACCTGCGGGCGGACCGGCAGCCGGAGTTCACCCAGCTGGACGTGGAGATGTCCTTCGTGGACGAGGAGGACGTCCTCACCCTGGTGGAGGGGCTCATGGCCCGCCTCTTCGACGAGGTGCTGGGGGTGCGCCTCTCGCTCCCCCTGCCCCGCATCCCCTACGCCGAGGCCATGGCCCGCTACGGCTCCGACAAGCCGGACCTGCGGGCGCCGGGGCGGCTGCACGACCTCTCCCCGGTCTTCCGGGAGAGCCCGTACCGCATTTTCAGCGAGGCGGTGGCCCGGGGCCAGCGGGTGAAGGTGCTGACGCTGCCGGCCGGGCTGAACCTGTCGCGGCGGGAGCTGGACCAGTGGGTGGAGCGGGCCCCCCAGCTGGGCCTGAAGGGGCTGACGTGGGCCGTGGCGGAGGGGGAGGAGCTGCGCTCTCCCCTCGCGCGCCACCTGGGGCCTGCGGAGCGGGAGGCGCTGCTGCAGCTGGCCCGGCAGGAGTCGGCCGGGGTGATGATGCTGGCGGCCGACGAAGAGGAGCGCGCGGCCGGGGCGCTGGGGCGGGTGCGGCTGGAGGTGGCCCAGGCTCACGGGGCCATCCCGCCGGGGCAGTGGGCCCTGTGCTGGGTCGTCGACTTCCCCCTCCTGGAGTGGAGCGAGGAGGAGGGGCGCTGGCAGGCGCGCCACCACCCCTTCACGTCGCCCCGACCGGAGGATCTGGATCTCCTGGAGCGGGAGCCCGGCCGGGTGAGGGCCCGGGCCTACGACCTGGTGCTCAACGGCGTGGAGCTGGGCGGGGGCAGCATCCGCATCCACGACCGCCAGGTGCAGCAGCGGCTCTTCGCGGTGCTGGGCCTCGACGAGCAGGAGGCCCGCCGGCAGTTCGGCTTCCTGCTGGAGGCCTTCGACTACGGGCCGCCGCCCCACGGGGGCATCGCGCTGGGGCTGGACCGGCTGGTCATGCTCCTGGCGGGGCGGGAGAGCATCCGGGACGTCATCGCCTTCCCCAAGACGGCCCAGGCGGTCTGCCCCCTGACGGGCGCGCCGGCGCCCATCTCGGAGCGGCAGATGCGGGAGGTGCACATCCGCTCCACGGTGCCGGTGGGGGGCTGACGGGGTCTGGCCGGCGGCAGCCTTGTCGGGCGCTTTCGGCCCGTGATATGATGGGGCCGGCTTCGGCGAGCCCTGCCGTGTTCGTGGTGAAGCTACCTAACGTGATGAGCCAACACCATCACACGGGGAGCCCGGGCTCTGCGGGCGGAGGGCAGGCTGCCGGCTCCCTGGAGGGCAGTAGCCCGTAAACCCGCAGGAGGGCACCCACCTTGCAGAGCGCCGGGTTCATCCACGGGTAGCACCAGCGGCACGGCGGGGTTTTTCCCTGTTGGAGCGTCGCGGAGGGGCAGGCGGCGACGGCGGCTTGAGGGAGGGCCACAGCGGGGCCGGGGGCGAGCAGGGCGGCCTCTTCGGCGGCCCGGGGGCCGGCGCGCCGTCGGCCGCAAGAGCGCCGCGTCCGCCCCTGGCGGCCCGGATGCGGCCCCGCACCCTGGACGAGCTGGTGGGCCAGGAGCACCTGGTCGGCCCCGGCACGCCCCTGCGCCGCGCCATCGAGGCAGACCGGCTGCACCAGTCCATCATCCTGTGGGGACCGCCCGGCAGCGGCAAGACCAGCCTGGCCGCCATCATCGCCCACCACACCCGGGCCCGCTTCGAGACCCTGAGCGCGGTGCTGGCCGGCGTGGCCGACATCCGGCGGGTGGTGGCCGAGGCCCGCCGCCGCCGGGCCGCCGGACAGCGCACCATCCTCTTCATCGACGAGATCCACCGCTTCAACCGGGCCCAGCAAGACGCCCTGCTGCCCCACGTGGAGGACGGCACGGTGGTGCTGGTGGGCGCCACCACCGAGAACCCCTTCTTCGAGGTGGTCGGCCCGCTCCTGTCCAGGGCCCGGGTCTTCCAGCTGCGTCCCCTGGAGCCCGGCCACGTGCGGCAGATCCTGGAGCGGGCCCTGACGGACCGGGAGCGGGGGCTGGGCAGCCTGCCCGTGCGGGTGACCGAGGAGGCGCTGGACTACCTGGCTCGGGCGGCCGAGGGCGACGCCCGCAGCGCGCTCAACGCGCTGGAGATGGCGGTGGAGGCGGCGCTGCAGGAGCGGGCCGGGGGGCCGGCTCCGGGGCCGGCGGCGGTGGTGGATCTGGAGCGGGCCCGCCAGGCCATGCAGCGGCGGTCGCCCCGCTACGACCGAGCCGGCGACGAGCACTACGACACCATCTCCGCCTTCATCAAGTCGGTGCGGGGCTCGGATCCCGACGCGGCCCTCTTCTGGCTGGCCAAGATGGTGCGGGCCGGGGAGGATCCCCGCTTCATCATGCGGCGGCTGCTCATCCTGGCCGCCGAGGACGTGGGGCTGGCCGACCCACAGGCGGTGGTGGTGACCGCGGCCTGCGCGCGGGCCCTGGAGTGGGTGGGCATGCCGGAGGCCCAGTACCACCTGGCCCTGGCCACCCTGTACCTGGCGCTGGCGCCCAAGAGCAACTCGGCGGGGGCCTACTTCCAGGCCCTGGAGGACCTGGAGCGGCTGGGGCAGCAGGAGGTGCCGGACCACCTGAAGGACGCCAGCCGGGACGCGGCCCGCATGGGGCACGGCCGGGGCTACCTCTACCCCCACGACTTCCCGCGCCACTGGGTGGCCCAGGCCTACCTTCCGCCCGCCCTGCAGGGTCGCCGCTACTACCGCCCCTCGGACCAGGGCGAGGAGCCCCGCCTCTACCGACAGTTGCAGGAGCGGCGGGGGGAGGCGGCGGAGCGGGGAGGCCCCCCGTCGGAGGGCTGAGGGCGCCGGCAGGCGGGCTTTTTGACACGGTGAAAACAGGTGTGTTAAGGTGGAGCGGTGGTCGGCGGCCGTGCAGAACGGCGGCGTCATCTACCTGGACCATGCGGCGACCACTCCCCTGTGCCCGGCCGCTCGGGAGGCGGTGCAGGAGGTGGTCGCCTCGGGCCTGGCCGGGGCCAACCCCTCCAGCCCCCACCGGCCGGGGCGGCGGGCCCGCGCCCTCCTGGACGAGGCCCGCGACACGGTCGCGGGGCTGCTGGGCGTGGAGGCGGGCGAGCTCATCTTCACCTCGGGGGGCACGGAGGCTGACAACCTGGCGCTCATGGGAGCCGCCCGGGCCGTGCGCCGGGAGTGGGGCCGGCGGGGCCTGGTGGTGAGCGCCGTCGAGCACCATGCCGTGCTGGAGGCGGCCCGGGCCCTGGAGCGCGAGGGCTTCGCGGTGGAGTGGGCCGGCTGCGACGCCCGCGGGCGGGTGCCGCCGGAGGCCGTGGCGGAGGCCATCCGGCGCCTGGAGGCCCGGGGCGAGCGCCCCGGCGTGGTGGCGCTCATGCTGGTCAACAACGAGGTGGGCACCCTCCAGCCGGTGGCCGAGGCGGCCGAGGTGGCCCACCGCGCCGGGGCGCTGCTGATGACCGACGCCGTCCAGGGCGCCTTCGTGGAGGCGCTGAGCCCGAAGCAGCTGGGCTGCGATCTGCTGACCCTGTCGGCCCACAAGTTCGGCGGGCCCCAGGGGGCGGGAGCCGTGTACGTGCGGCGGGGGATCCCCTTCGACCCGCTGGGGTACGGCGGCGGGCAGGAGCGGGGCCTGCGGCCCGGCACCGAGAACGTCCTGGGCATCGTGGGGATGGCGGCGGCCTTCGCCTGGGCCCGGCGGGAGCGCGCGGCCGTGGAAGGGCACAAGCTTCGGCTGGAGGCCCGCCTGCTGCGGCGGCTGGCGGAGCAGGGGTTGCAGGTGGCCGTCAACGGCGCCGAGGCGCCCCGGATCCCGGGGCTGCTGAGCCTGTACGTGCCCGGGGTGGAGGCCGAGACGCTGCTGGTGGAGCTGGACATGGCGGGCGTGGCCTGCTCGTACGGATCGGCCTGCTCGTCGGGCTCCATGCGGCCCTCGCACGTGCTGCAGGCCATGGGGCTGCCTCCCGAGCGGGTGCGGGGCTCCATCCGGGTCAGCATCGGGGCCACCAACACCCTCGAGGAGATGGACGAGGCGGCGGGCCGCATGGCCCGGGCGGTGCGGCGGCTCACGGGCGCGCCCCGACCCGTCCAGGCGGCCGGGGTGGCGGGGCCATGAGCGGGGCGCGGCCGCGCATCGTGGTGGCCATGAGCGGCGGCGTCGACAGCTCGGTGGCCGCGGCGCTGCTGGTGGAGCAGGGCTACGAGGTCATCGGGGTGACGCTGCAGATCTGGCCGGAGGGGATCCGGCCGCCGGGCCGCCACGTGGGCTGCTGCTCGGTGGACGCGGTGGACGATGCCCGCCGGGTGGCGGACCGGCTGGGCATCCCCTACTACGTCTTCGACTTCCAGGAGACGTTCCGGCAGAGCGTCATCGAGCCCTTCGAGCGGGAGTACCTGCAGGGCCGCACCCCCAACCCCTGCGTCTGGTGCAACGAGCGGGTCAAGTTCGGCGCCCTGCTGGAGCGGGCCGTGCAGCTGGGAGCCGAGGCGGTGGCCACGGGCCACTACGCGCGGGTGGAGCGGGACGCCGAGACGGGCCGGTGGCTGCTGATGCGTCCTCGGGACCGCCGCAAGGACCAGACGTACGCCCTGTGGCCGCTGTCGCAGGCCCAGCTGGCCCGGGTGCGCTTCCCCCTGGCCCCCTACACCAAGGAGGAGGTGCGGGAGCTGGCCCGGGCGCGCCGGCTGCCGGTGGCCTCCAAGCCCGAGAGCCAGGAGATCTGCTTCATCCCCGACGACGACTACCGGCGCTACCTGCGGGAGCACGTCCCGCAGGCCGTGCGCCCCGGGCCCATCGTCGACATTCGGGGGCGGGTGCTGGGGGAGCACCCGGGGGTCGCCTTCTTCACCATCGGGCAGCGCAAGGGCCTGGGCCTGGCCCTGGGGCGGCCCGTCTACGTGGTGGACCTGGACCCGGTGCGCAACCGGGTGGTGGTGGGCGACCGGGAGGAGGCCCGGGCCGAGGGGCTGGAGGCGGGCGCCGTCAACTGGATCGGGGTGGCGGAGCTGACGGGGCCGCGGCGGGTCCAGGCCCGCATCCGGCGCAGCGCGCCCGACGCCCCGGCCCTCATCGAGCCGGTGGAGGGCCGGCCGGACCGGGTGCGGTGCCGGTTCGACGGGCCTCAGTGGGCCGTCACCCCGGGTCAGTCGGTGGTTTGGTACGACGGCGACGTGGTGGTCGGGGGCGGCATCATCGGCCGGGTCCTGAAGGGCTCCGCCGCCGGCGGGCATAC
Organism: Limnochordales bacterium; assembly: GCA_036564285.1. Classification (GTDB taxonomy): domain Bacteria; phylum Bacillota; class Limnochordia; order Limnochordales; family Geochordaceae; genus Geochorda. The sequence continues at coordinate 5,552 of DATCKV010000132.1, read as the reverse complement.
TAAGCCCGTCGAGGCGCCCGCCGGCGCCTGAGGCGCCGGGGGCCGACTTCCGGGCGGAGGCAGGGGACCGACGGCATGAGGCGCTTCCTGCGAGGGCTGCTGTGGGGCGGGCTCCTGGGGGCCGTGCTGGCCATGTACCTGGGCCAGGGATCCCGGCGGGACGGGGAGGGGGAGGCCGCCTACCGCTTCCGGCGGCTGCGGCGGGCGGCCCTGGGCGAGGCCGCGGAGCGGGCGCTGCGGGAGCCTCGCAGCTCCCGGCTGCAGCTGGCGCTGGACGCAGGCCGGGCCGCGATGGACGCGACCCTCGCGCTGCTGGGCCGCCGGCCGTAATCCGGGCGCCCGTCGGTAGGGCGGTGCCCCGGTGACGGGCCCGGGGTGGCGGCGAGGGGCCGCCGCGGCCGCCGCGGCGACCGCGGCGCTGCTGGTGGTGTGGCGGCTGAGGGGCGTCGCCACCCCCTTCGTGCTGGCCCTGGTGGTGGCCTACCTCCTGGAGCCGGCGGTGGCGCTGCTGGAGCGCCGCCAGGTGCCCCGGCCGGCGGCCATCCTCACCGTCTTCCTGGGCCTGGGCCTGGCCGCCGGGGTGGCGTGGGTCAGCATCATGCCGTCGGCGGTGGCGGAGCTGGAGCAGCTGGCCCGGCGCCTGCCCGAGCAGAGCCGGGAGTGGGGCCAGCAGGCGCAGGCTCTGCTGGAGCGGCTGCGGCTGGACACCCTGCCGGCGGGGCTGGACCGGGTGGCCGACGCGCTGGTCGCGCGCCTGGAGCGCGGGGCCGAGGCCCTGGCCGCCCGGCTGGGCAGCCTGGTGGTGGCCACCCTCTCCCAGGCCCTCAACCTGGTGCTGACGCCCGTCTTGGCCTACTACATCCTCCGGGACCGGGAGCGGATCGCGGAGGGCCTGCTCTCCCTGGTGCCGGCCCAGCACCGGCGCACCCTCACCGAGCTGGCCCTGCAGGTGGACCAGACCCTGGCCGCCGTCATCCGGGGGCAGCTGCTGGTCTCCATGACGGTGGGCGGGATGGTGGCGGCGGGGCTGGTGCTGCTGGGCGTGCCCTACGCGGTGCTCCTGGGGATCCTGACGGGGCTGCTGGACATCGTGCCGTACTTCGGCCCCGTGGCCGCGGGGGTCCCCATCGTCGCCCTGGCCCTCGGCCGCAGCCCGGTGACGGCCCTGTGGGCGGTGGGGCTGCTGGTCGCCGCCAACCAGGTGGAGGGCGCCTTCCTGCAGCCCCGGGTCATGAGCCAACGGTCGGGGCTGCACCCGCTGGCCGTCATCGCCGCGGTGCTGGTGGGGGCGGAGGTGGCGGGCCTGGTGGGCATGCTGGTGGCCGTGCCCGCGGCGTCGGTGCTGCGGGACCTCTTCCGCTTCTACCTGCGGCCGCCGCAGCCCCAACGGGAGGCGGGCGCGCCCTCGGCTGCCCCGGGGGCGGGGGAAGAGCCGACGCCGGCCGGACAGGCGGCGCCGCGACGGCAGCCGGCGCCGCCGTTGACAACCCCTGGGGGCTCCGATACCCTTTAGGTGACTCTTCTGGCCCTGGACGGGGGGCTCGGGGGCGCTTTCGGACGCCATGCGGAGACTGACGGCCAACGAGTTGCGGGAGGCCTACCTGAGCTTCTTCGAGGGCAAGGGGCACGTGAGGCTTCCCGGTTCGTCGCTGGTGCCGAAGGGCGATCCCACCCTGCTGCTGACTGGCGCGGGCATGGTGCAGTTCAAGCCCTACTTCCTGGGCAAGGCCGAGCCCCCGCACCGGCGGGTGACCACCTGCCAGCGCTGCGTGCGCACCGCCGATATCGACCGGGTCGGGATCACGGCCCGCCACGCCACCTTCTTCGAGATGCTGGGCAACTTCTCGTTCGGCGACTACTTCAAGCGCGAGGCCATCCGGTGGGCGTGGGAGTTCGTGACCCAGCGGCTGGAGATCGACCCGGAGCGGCTGTGGGTCAGCGTCTACGTCGAAGACGACGAGGCCTTCGCCATCTGGCGCGACGAGGTGGGCGTGCCCGAGGGGCGCATCGTGCGCCTGGGCAAGGAGGACAACTTCTGGGAGATCGGCGTGGGGCCGTGCGGCCCCTGCTCGGAGATCTACATCGACCGGGGGCCGGCGTACGGGTGCGGCGAGGCCACCTGCAGGCCCGGCTGCGACTGCGGCCGGTTCCTGGAGTTCTGGAACCTGGTCTTCATCCAGTTCCACAAGGACGAGCAGGGCCAGTACCACCCCCTCAAGCGCACCGGCATCGACACCGGCATGGGCCTGGAGCGCATGCTGGCCATCCTCCAGGGCGTTGAGACCATCTTCGAGACCGACGAGGTGCGGCGGATCCTGGAGCGGGCCGCCGCGATCGTGGGGCGTCCCTACGGCCGTGACGAGGCCACGGACCGGGCCATCCGCATCATGGTGGATCACGCCCGGGCGGCCACCTTCATGGCCATGGACGGCATCATGCCCGGCAACGAGGGCCGGGGCTACGTCATGCGCCGGCTGGTGCGTCGGGCCAGCCGCCACGCGTGGCTGGCCGGGGTGCGGCGCCCGTTCTGGCGGGAGCTGGCCAGCGCGGTGGTGGAGGCCATGGGCGGGGCCTACCCGGAGCTGGCCCAGCGCCAGGGCCTGATCCTGCGGGTGCTGGAGGCGGAGGAGCACCGCTTCCTGCAGACCCTGGAGTCGGGGCTGGCGGTGCTGGAGCAGGAGCTGCGGGGCCTGCCCCGGGGAGGGGTGCTGGACGGCGCCGCGGCCTTCCGGCTCTACGACACCTACGGCTTCCCCCTGGAGTTGACCCGGGAGATCGCCCAGGAGCGCGGGGTGGAGGTGGACGAGGCGGGCTTCGCCGCGCAGCTGGAGGCGCAGCGGGCTCGGGCCCGGGCGGCCCGGCGCACATACGGGTACCTGGGCACGGGCCAGGAAGGCCTGGCCGAGGCCCTGGCCGGGCTGAGCTCCGATTTCGTGGGGTACGACACCCTGACGGTCCAGGCCCGGGTGACGGCCATCGTGGCCGGCGCCGAGCGGGTCTCGTGGATGGATCCGGACCAGGAGGCGCTGGTGGTGCTGGACCGCACGCCCTTCTATCCCGAGGGCGGCGGCCAGGTGGCCGACACGGGCCGGCTGCGCTGGCCCGGCGGGGAGGCTCAGGTGCTGGACGTGCAGCGGCCGCTGGCCGGCGTCATCGTGCACCGGGTGCGCCTGGAGCGAGGCCGGCTGGCCGAGGGGGACCAGGTGGAGGCGGCGGTGGATGCCGAGCGCCGCATGGGCGCGGCCCGGCACCACACGGCGACCCACCTGCTGCACCGGGCGCTGCGCCTGGTGGTGGGGGAGCACGCCATGCAGGCCGGCTCGCTGGTGGCGCCGGACCGGCTCCGCTTCGACTTCAACCACTTCGAGCCCCTGAGCCCGCAGCAGCTGGAGGCGCTGGAGCGGGAGATCAACCGGCGGGTGCTGGAGGACCTGCCGGTGGTGGCTGTGGAGACCACGGTGGAGCAGGCCCTGGCGCGGGGGGCCGTGGCCCTCTTCGGGGAAAAGTACGGCGAGCGGGTGCGGATGATCGACATCGGCGACGGCTACAGCCGCGAGCTGTGCGGCGGCACCCACGTGCGGCGCACCGGCGAGGTCGGGCTGGTGCACATCGTCTCCGAGGAGAGCGTCGCGGCCGGCGTGCGGCGCATCGAGGCGGTAGCCGGCGAGGCGGCCCTGGAGTACCTGATGGCCCGGGAGCGCCAGCTGCGGGAGCTGGGGGCTCGCCTGCAGGCGCCCGCCTCGGAGCTGGGGCGGCAGGTGGAGCGGCTGCTGCAGCAGGCCCGCGCCGCGCAGCAGGAGGCGGAGTCCCTCAGGGCCCGGCTCATGAGCCGCTACGCGGAGGAGATGGTGGCGCGGGCCGAGGCGGTGGGGCCGGCCAAACTGGTGGTGGCGCGGCTGGAGGGGCTCGACGCCGCCGCGCTGCGCGCCCTGGGGGACCGGCTGCGGGAGGCGCTGGGGCCCTCGGTGGTCTTCCTGGCCAGCCCGGTGGACGGCAAGGTGGTCTTCCTCTCCATGACCACGCCCGAGCTGGCCCGGCGGGGGATCCACGCCGGCGAGATCGTCAAGGTGGCGGCTCGGGCGGCCGGGGGCGACGGCGGAGGGCGCCCGGAGATGGCGCAGGCGGGCGCCCGGGATCCGGCGAAGATCGAGGAGGCGCTGGCCGCGGCGGCCAGGCGGGCGCGGGAGATGCTGCTGCGGGCATCGTAGCGCCGGCGGCCGGCGGGCGGCGCGAGGCGGATGCGAGGTTAGGGTGAGCGGGGTGCGAGAGGCCAACCCGACGCCGCACCAGGAGAGGCCGGATCTCGACGACGACGCGACGGTGCGGTTCCGCGTGGAAGAGCCGGGCCGCCGGCGGGCGGCCCAGGTCCTGCGCCAGGTCTACCAGGCGCTGGTGGAGAAGGGCTACCACCCCACCAGCCAGCTGGTGGGGTACCTCCTCTCCGGCGACCCCACCTACATCACCAGCCACAAGAACGCCCGCAGCCTCATCCGCACCGTCGAGCGCGACGAGCTGCTGGAGGAGATCATCGAGCACTACGTCCGCTGTCCGGAGAATCGCCCCACGTGAGCGCCGCGCAGGCAGCCGGGGGCCGGATCCTGGCCCTGGACGTGGGCGAGCGGCGGATCGGGGTCGCGGTCAGCGACCCCACGGGCTCGGCGGCGCAGCCGCTGCGCACGGTGCGCCGCACGCCTGACGGCCGGGAGCTGGCCGAGCTGGCGGCCCTGATCCGGCAGCTGGGCGTAAAGGAGGTGGTGGTGGGGCTGCCAACACGTACCGGCGGCCAGGAGGGCCCGGAGGCCCGCCGGGTAAGAGCCTTTGCCCGGCGGCTCCAAGACGTGGCCGGCGTGCCGGTCGTCTTCGTCGACGAACGGTTCAGCACCCGCGAGGCCGAACGGATCCTGCTGGCGGCGGACCTCTCCCGAGGCCGGCGCCGGGAGGTGCTCGACCACGTGGCGGCAGCCATCGTTTTGGATACCTACCTGGCCCGACGCCGGGTAAGGGCCGGGGAGGGCGAGGTACCCTAACGCAGGCGAGTCCCCTGGGAGGCTGGCGGACTGAAAGGACGGGATGCCACGTGGCGGACGAGGAGCGCGAGGGTCTGTTCGCCGACGCGGACGACGACCGGATCACGCTGGTGGACGACGAAGGGCAGGAGCACGAGTTCACCCTGGTGGACGTGGTGGAGGTGGACCGGCGGCGCTACGCCGTGCTGCTGCCGGAGGAGGATCCCGAGGAGGGCGCCTACGTCTTCCGGCTGGACCGGGACGAGGACGGCGAGGAGATCCTGGTCAACGTGGAAGACGACGAGGAGTTCGACCGGGTCGTGCACGCCCTGGAGGAGCAGGGTGACGCGGCCTTCGACGAGGACGTCGGCGACGAGGAGGCCGACGGCGAAGACGAGGACGACAGCGGCTCCAGCGACCATCGGGCCTGACCGATAGGCAGCCGCGGGCCCGGCGGTGGCGGCGGCCCGAGCGCCACCGGCCGGCGCCCGTCACCGGGGGGTGTGGGGGTGACTGCGCTCGGCCAGAGGGCGGGCGCGCTGCGCC
>DATCKV010000131.1:0-2387 GCA_036564285.1 Limnochordales bacterium | reverse complement strand
CGAGCAGACCACGCCCAGGATGACCAGGGGCACCACCCACCGGCAAAGCCGCGCCGCCCACCGCTGCCGGCCCATCCCCTCCAGCGCCACGGGGGCGAACTCCAGGGCCAGCACCACCGTGTACGTCATGACGCACCAGGCGACCTCGAACATGACCGAGTGGGGCTGCCACATCACCACCGGGTGCCAGATGCGGTAGGGCCGTCCCAGGTCCATGAGCAGGCCCACGATGACCATCAGGTAGCCCAGGAAGCCCGTCAGCACCGCGGGCCTGGCCAGCGGCTCGTAGCGGCGTCGTCCGAACAGGTGCACCCAGGCGGCCACCACGAAGGCGCCCGCTGCCAGCGCCACCCCGCCCATGACGTCGAAGGCGATCCACCAGCCCCACGGCCAGGCGTCGCTGAGGTGGGTGGCCGCCCCCAGGCCCCGGGCCAGCCGGTAGGCCATGGCGGCCGCGCCGCCCATCGCCGCCGTGCCCAGGGCCAGCCGCCCCGCGCCGATCCCGGCCACGCGCCGGGCCAGGCGGCTGGGCCACGAGCCGCCCTGCGGCGCCGCAAACGTCGCCGTCTCCCTCACGGCTCTCGCTCCTCTCCCGCCCCTCGAGCGCCACCGCCCAGGCCGGGAGGCGGCGTCTCCCCCTCTCCGTGGCCCGCGCCGCCCCCCGACACGGCCCGCACCAGCGACATCAGCGCGGCCACCCCGACGGCCACCGCGGGCACCTTGGCCACCACGGGCCGGGTCAGCGACGGCGGGGCCGCGGCGCCTACGGCCGGGAAGCCCAGCTCCTCGAAGGGCACGTCCGACAGGTACAGCCACGAGGTGCCGCCGGCTTCCACCAGCCCGTAGATGCGGTCGACGTAGCGCTCGGGCTCGGACCGGATGCGCCGGCGCGCCTCCTCCACCAGGGCCTGCCGCCGTCCGAACCGCGTCGCGCCCGTGGGGCAGGCCTCGGCGCAGGCAGGCGCCTCTCCCCTGGCCAGGCGCGGCGCGCACATGATGCACTTGGCCACGGCCGGCAGTGGCCGGTCCCACTGGTAGCGGGGGATGCCGAAGGGACAGGCCACCATGCAGTAGCGGCACCCGATGCAGCGGGCCGCGTCGTACACCACCGGGCCGTCGGCCCGCTTCTGCAGCGCCGCCACCGGGCACGCCGAGACGCAGGCCGGATCCAGGCAGTGGAAGCACTGGGTGCGCACGTAGCGCACCGCTCCGGGGCGCCCGGGCACCTCGACCTCCCGCACGGCCGTCCACCGGTCGCCCGCCGGCGCCTGCGCCTCGGGATCCCCCGTCCAGCCGTTGGCCTCCTGGCAGGCGTAGACGCAGCTGCGGCAGCCGATGCACCGGGTCAGGTCGATGAGCATGCCCCAGCCGTCGGGATGCGGGAGCGTCGGAGCGGCGCGGCCCAGCCGGGCCGCCCCCAGGCCGCCGGCCAGGGTGAAGGCCACGAGCCCGGCCCCTCTGGCCAGCAGCGCCCGCCGTCCCATGGGGGGCTGCGCGTGCGGCACGCCCCTCGCCTCCCTTGCTGTAAGCCCCGCGTAAGACAGCGGCTATCCCCTTACAAGGGTAGGAACGGCGGGTTGCTGGGGGCTCACAGCGGGCTTTCGGGCGCCTTGCGGGCGGCTTGCAAAATCATTGCTCGCCCGCCCGCGGTGTCACCGCACCGTAACGAACAGGCCCGGCCTCCGGGGCCGGGCCCTCACGTGGCGGAGGGCTCGGGAGCGGCCGATGCGCCTTCGGCCGCTCCGGGCTTGATGGGGCGGGCCCGGAAGCGGTAGCCCACCCCTCGGACCGTCTGGATGTAGCGGGGCGCCAGGGGGTCCTCCTCCAGCTTCTCCCGCAGCCGGCTGATGCAGACCGTCACGTTGGCCAGGTCGCCCGCGTAGTCGCTCTGCCACACCCGATCCAGGATTTGGTCCCGGGTGAAGACCACCATGGGGTGGCTGGCCAGCAGCCACAGCACCTCGAACTCCTTGGCCGTCAGCTCCACGGGCCTGCCGTTGCGCCACACCATCCAGCACCGCCGGTCGATGGTGAGGCCCTCGAAGTGGAGCACCTGGTCGTCCTCACCCGCCGCCGGTGCCGCCTCGGGGCGGGCCGGCTCCTCGGGGGCGGCAGCCGGGCGAGCCGCCGCAGGATCGGGCCGGGCCCGGCGCAGCACCGCCTGGATGCGCAGCACCAGCTCGGCCAGGCTGAAGGGCTTGGTCAGGTAGTCGTCGGCCCCCAGCCAGAAGCCGGTGAGGCGGTCGGGCTCCTCGCTGCGGGCCGAGAGGATGATGATGGGCACCGAGGAGCGCTCCCGGATGGCGTGGCAGACCTCGTAGCCGTCCAGCCGGGGCAGCATCAGGTCCAGCACCACCAGGTCCGGCCGGAAGCGCTCGAACTTCTCC
>DATCKV010000130.1:0-6221 GCA_036564285.1 Limnochordales bacterium | reverse complement strand
GGCGATACGGGCGAGTTCAGGCTGGGCCAGCCGCGCCAGGGACAAAAGCCGGGGACCGAGCCGGTAGCGCCTGCGCCCCGGCTCCTGGTGGACAAACCCATGGCGGGCGAAGGTGGCCAACGTCTTTTGCACGACGCTTTTCGGCAGGCCCAGGTGGTGGGCCAGCTCGGTGACGCCCCACTCGGGGTGCTCGCGGTCAAAGGCGGCGAGCAGGGTCAGTGCCCTGTCCAGGGTCTGCAGCAGAGCCGGTTTCGCCATGGGGCCTCCCCGCACGTGTCTCAGCGTTTCCTTTATAGAAACGCTGTCCCCAGTTAAGAAACGTAGATCACCAATTAGTGGCGGCAAAGGAAAAATCCTTCCTGTGACTACAGACGCGCAATTTTCTGCCAGAGGCAGCTGCGCACGAAATGAACGGAGCCAGCCAAAGGCTGGCTCCGCCGCTCGTTGGTTCCCAAAGTGAACCCGTTGCTGTGGTTTACCGGCCGCTCAAGACCTCCACCGTGGCCAGCACGCCCACGAGCAGCTGGGCGGCGTCGGCCCGGGTGAGGACCTCGTCGCCCGCGGCCGCGACGGCGGTGCCGGGCAGGTAGGCCGCTACGTCCCGCGCCGCCTGGGCCGCGGTTACCAGGGCTTCCGGCTCACCGGTATCCAGCTGAACGCCTAGAGCTCGGTACACCATATCGGCCCAGACCTTCTGGGTGAGGGGCGCGTCCAGCAGCAGGCGCCCGTCCAGCTCGCCCACGTAGGCGCCGCGATTCAGCAGCTCATACACGAAGTGCGCCTGCGGGTGATCCAGGAAGTTGGGCACCAGCGACCAGTTGCGGTCAGGCACCGGGTTGATGACGCCCCGGTCGGCGATGTACTGGACGATCAGCTCGCGGCTCGCGATGCCGGGGTCCAGCACCACGCGGGCATTCGCACCGGTGGCCGGGAACCCGCCGCCGCCGTCGGCCCGGTAGTTGTTGGTGGCCAGGATGAAGCGGTCGTCAGGCTCCACCGGCCGGCCCTGGTAGGTGAGCCGCACGATGCGCTGCCCCACCGGCCGGGTGATGTCGATCTCGTACTCCACCCCGTCGATCTGGTCGAAGTTGTAGCCGGGCCAGCGAGGATCCAGCAGGGGCTCCTCGCCCGCGCCGGGGGTCACCTGCCGGAAGTTGCGGGCCGCATGCTCCAGCCATGCCTTCAGCTCGGCGCCGGTGATCTCGATGGCCTTCAACGTGTTGTCGTACAGGTAGATGGAGGCCACGTCGGCGATGGTGACCGGCCCCGGCCGGATGGAGGTGTAGTCGGTCTCCCCGCCTCGCCCCGACTTGAACGGCGCGGCCGCCGACAGCACCGGCACCCCCTCCCACGGCGTGCCCACCAGGGCCTGCTCCACGTAGCGGCGCTGCACGTCGTTGATGAGCTGGATGAGGGCCGAGTCGGTCAGCCGGGAGGCGCGGCTGTCGATGGGCACCAGGGTGCGCCCGATGGGGCTGGTCACGTAGGCCAGGGTCGCCTCATGGGCCGCCCGGGCCCACTCCTGCACCCGCTGCGACGGCTGGACCTCCCGGGTGGAGAGCAGCTCCACCCGCTTCCCCGTCACCCGCCAACCCTCGCCCTGGGGCTCCAGGGTGAGGGTCACCACGCCCAGGGCGCGGCCCCAGAACGAGGGCTGCACCACGGCGACGCCGTTGACGATGCCGTCCGGGCGCTGCGGCAGCCCGTCGCCGGGGATGGCGAGGTGGGTGTGGCCGGCGACCACGACGTCGATGCCCGGCACCTCCTGGGCCAGGGCGTAGGCGGCGTTCTCCAGCAGGGAGCCCGGCTGCCACCGCACCTGGGGGTCGGCGCCGCTGTGGGCCAGCGCGATGACCACGTCGGCGCCCTGCCGCCTCATCTCCGGCACGAAGCGCCGCGCCGCCTCCACCATGTCGCCCGCCTCCAGGCGCCCCTGCAGGTGGGTGCGGTCCCAGACCAGGATCTGGGGCGGCGCGAAGCCGATGACGCCGATGGTGATGGGCCTGCCGTCCAGCTCCCGCCGCAGCAGCACGTAGGGCGTGAAGTAAGGCTCATGGGTGCCGACGCGGTAGACATTGGCCAGCACCACCGGATAGCGGGCCCCTGCCAGCACCTGCTCCAGGAAGTCGAGCCCGTAGTTGAACTCGTGGTTGCCGACGGTGGCCGCGTCGTAGCCCATGCGGTTGAGGACGTCGATGACGGGGTGCACCTGCCCCGGCTGCAGGGGGCGCACCCGGGCCACGTAGGTGCCCAGCGGCGTGCCCTGGATCAGGTCGCCGTTATCCAGCAGCAGCGCCTCCGGGTGCTGGGCCCGGATGCGCTGCACCAGGGTGTCCACCAGGGCCAGCCCCACCTGGGCCGGCCGGTTGGCGTAGTAGTCCCACGGATAGACGTTGGCGTGGACGTCCGTGGTGGCCATGATGACCAGCTCCGCGGCCGAGGCCGGCGCGGCCAGCACCAGCACGGCCACCAGCATCCAGGCGCCGCCCACCGACCACCGCCTGCCGGGATGCCCGCTCCGATCCGGCATGCTCTCCCTCCCGCCCTGCATCCGCCAGGAAATGACCCGGCCTCCAGACAACCCCTTCTGCACGGCACGGATACCATTCGACGCGAAGGGCGCCGGGCCTACGGGTCCAGACGCGGCCGGGGCAGCCGGCGGACGGCGCCCCCGCGAGGGGGAGGCGGCACGGGCTTGAAGGTCGCGGCCATCGTGGCAGCCCTGCTGGAGCGGGCCGGGGTGCAGGACGTCTTCGGCGTGCCGGGCGAGAGCTACCTGCCGCTTCTGGACGAGCTGGCCGCACAGGGCGCGCCGCGCTTCGTCACCGCCCGGCACGAGAGCGGGGCGGGCTTCATGGCCGACGCCTACGCCAGGGCCACGGGCGGCCTCGGGGTGGCCCTGGCCAGCCGGGGGCCGGGCGCGCTCAACCTGGCCATCGCCCTGCACCAGGCTCAGCAGGACGGCTCGCCCGTGGTGGCCCTCATCGGCCAGGTGCCGACGGCGGTGCGCGGGCGGGAGGCCTTCCAGGAGCTGGACGTGGCGGCCGCGCTGGGCCCGGTGGTCAAGTGGGCCGCGGAGGCTGCCCGCCCCGAACGGGCCGGCGAGCTGGTGGCGCGGGCCCTGGCCGTGGCGCGTTCGGGCCGGCCGGGCCCGGTGGTGGTGGCGCTGCCGGAGGACGTGCTGGAGGCCGAGGGCGGCGACGTGCCGCCGCCCCCGGAGCCGGTTCCGGCCCCGGCTCCCGACAGGGAGCAGCTCGGCCGGGCGGTGGCGTGGCTTCAGGCGGCCGAACGCCCCGTGGTGGTGGCCGGTCGCGGCGTGCTGGAATCGGGCGCCACCGGGCGGCTCGTCGCCCTGGCCGACGCGCTGGGCCTGCCCGTCTACTCCGCCTGGCGGCGGATGGACGTCTTCCCCAACGACCACCCCTGCTACGCGGGCACCCTCGCCATCGCCAACGACCCGGAGGTGGTGCGGGCCCTCCTGGAGGCGGATCTGGTGCTGGGCGTCGGCACCGGCTGGGACGAGATCACCTCCCTGCGCTACCGGGCCCCCCGGGGGCGGCTGATATGGGTCGACGTGGATCCGGTGCGGATGGCCGGGGCGGTGGCGGGCCTGCCCGCCCGGGAGTGGCTGGCGGTGGTGGCCGACCCCGGGCGCTTCGCCGAGGCGCTCATGGAGCGCATGCCGGGGCCGGGCCGGCCGGGGTGGCGGGCCCTGGCCGAGGCGTGCCACGAGCGCTACCTGCGCTTCTCGACCCTGCCCGAGACGCTGGGCACGTTGCCGTTGCCGGAGGCGGTGGCGGCCGCCCTGACGCGGGTGCTGCCGCCCGAGGCGGCGGTGGTCAGCGACGCGGGCAACTTCGCCAGCTGGTACCACCGCTACTACCGCTTCCGCCTGCCCGGCACCCACTTCGCGCCGGTCTCCGGCGCCATGGGATACGGCCTGCCGGCCGCCATCGGGGTCGCGCTGGGAGACCGGGCCTCGGGGCGGTGGGGGCCAGGTGGCCGCCCCGTGGTCTGCCTGGCAGGCGACGGGGGCTTCCTGATGACGGCCTCGGAGCTGGCCACGGTGGTACGGCTGGGGCTGAAGGTGGTGGCCCTGGTCTTCGACAACGGGCTGTACGGCACGGTCTGGGCGCATCAGCGCCGGCGCACCGACGACCCCCGCCGGCTGTCGGTCAACGCCCTCACCAATCCCGACTTCGCCGCGCTCGCCCGGGCGTTTGGGGTCCGGGGCGAGACCGTGACCCGGGCTGCCGACGTGGAGCCGGCCCTGCGCCGGGCCCTGGAGGGCCCGGGGCCGTGCGTGCTGCACCTGAAGGTGGAGCCCTCCCGGCTCCACGCGCTGGAGGCGTGAGACCCGTGCCGCGCGGCGGGGCGACGGCGCGGGGCGCCGGACGGCGGGAGGGTGCGGCCTCGTGGGCGGTGGCGGCGCTGCGGTGGCTGCCGGCCGCGGCCTTCGTGGCCGCGGACTGGGTGGTCTCGGGCACCCCCGCCGAACGCCTGGGTCCTCTGCCGGCGCCCGACTGGCTCCTGCACGGCCTGGCCTACCTGGTCTTCGGGGCGGCGCTGCGCCTGGCCACGGCGGGCAGCCGCCGCAGCGGCCCCCTCTCCCTGGCCGTGGCTCTGGGCTACGGGGCGGTGGACGAGTGGCACCAGAGCTGGGTACCCGGGCGCACCCCGTCGCTCGGCGACTGGGCCGCGGACGCGGTGGGCTCGGCCCTGGGCTGGCTGGCGGCCAGGTGGCTGGAGGCGCGCGCCGGCCGCAGGAGGGGCGGAGGTCGACCGGGCCGGGGCGAGGCGATGGGGGCGGCTCTGTGGGTGCTGGCGGCGGCCGCGGCGGGCGTCGCGCCCGCCCTCACCCACGGCCTTCCCGCTCCCGCCGGCGCGGCCGCGCCCGCGCCGGACGCGGTGGCGCTGTATGCCGCCATGGATGAGGCCCGGAAGGCGCTGCAGGCGGGGGATCCGGCCCTGGCCCTGGCCCGGCTGGAGCAGGCCCCGGGGGCACTCGAGGCGGCGGGGTACGCGGCCGTGCGGCTGCACTCCCTGAAGGCCCGGGCGCTGCTGGCCCTGGGCCAGGCGGACGCCGCCGCGGCCGAGGCCCGCCGAGCCCGGGCCCTGGCCCAGGAGGACGACCACCCCGAGGCGGGGCTGCTCCTGGCCGAAGCGCTGCGGGCAGCCGGCGATCCGGCCGGCGCCTTCGACGCGCTGCTGGACGTGGCCGAGGATCCCGCCCTGGGTTACCGGGGCCCCCTGCGGTCGGCGGTGCTGGAGGGCCTGGCCGCCCTGGCCGGCCGCGTCGACCCCGCCACGGCCGAGGGGCGCTCCCGCCTGCTCCGCTACGCACGGGCGCTGGAGCGGCTGGGGCGCTGGCAGCAGGCGGCGTCGGTGCTGAGCGCCACCCCGTGGGCTCAGGAGCGCCTGGCAGCCCTGTCGGAGCTGGGCCGGATCCTGGGGGTGCTGGGCCAGCCGGAGCGCCAGCGGCAGGTGCTGCAGCAGGCGCTTGAGGAGGCCCGCCTCCAGGGCCTGGCGCCGGCCGGGCTGGCCGGTCTGCGCCTGCAGCTGGCCGACGCGCTGCACTCCGCTCGGGCGACGCAAGAGGCCGAGTCGCTGCTGCGGCAGGTCATCGACGAGGCCCCCGGCAGCGCCGCCGCCGGAGAGGCCCTCTCCAGGCTGGTGCGGGCGGCCCTGGACCGGGGCGACCGGGCCCTGGCGCTGCGCTACGTCCAGGCCTACGACCGGGCGGCAGCCGGCACCGCCGGCTGGCGGGAGGCCCTGGGCGCCGCGCTGGCGGCCGCCTGTGACGCCGCCGACCTGGCAGCCCTGGACGCTGGAGCCGACCCCGCCGGCATCGCCTGCCTGGCGGTGGCCCGGGACCTGCTGGCGCGCCTCGCGGCCGGCGGTGCGCGCGACGCGGCCGCCCTCTACTGGCAGGCCCGCCTGCAGCCGGCCGACCGGATGGCCCTGACGGCGGAGCTGCTGCAGCGCTTCCCCCTCTCTTACTACGCCGTGCTGGCCCGCCAGCGCTGGCCCGATCTGGCCGCCGCAGCCGCCAACCCGCCGTCGCCCCCGCCGCCGCTGCCTGACCCCGCCGGGCTGCTGCCGCCCGAGGTAGCGGCGCTGGAAGCCGCCGGGCGCCGCGACGACGCGCGGCGGGAGCTGCGCTACCGCCTCGTTGCCGACGTACCCGCCGGCGGAGCGGACGCCGCGCCGCAGGCCGAAGG
>DATCKV010000129.1:0-2061 GCA_036564285.1 Limnochordales bacterium | reverse complement strand
GGTGGAGCGCATCCGGGAGCTGGAGCGGGTCAGCGACCACGAGCTCATCGCCTTCCTGCAGGCCGTGTCGGAGACGGTGGGCGACGACGCGCGCTACCTCCACCTGGGCCTCACCTCCTCCGACGTCATGGACACGGCCCTGGCCTCGCTGTCGGTGGAGGCCATGGACCACGTCATCCGGGGCGTGGAGGCTCTGCGCCAGGTCCTGGTGGGCGAGGCGTGGCGCTACCGTGACACCCCCATGATGGGCCGCACCCACGGGGTCCACGCCGAGCCCATCACCTTCGGCTTGAAACTGGCCCGCTGGTGGGACCAGCTGGGCCGTGACCTGGAGCGGCTCCGGCGGGCCCGCGACACCCTGGCCGTCGGCAAGATCTCGGGGGCGGTGGGCACCTTCGCCCACGTGGACCCCTTCGTGGAGACCTACGTCTGCCAGCGCCTGGGGCTGCGGCCCGCCCCCGTCTCCAGCCAGGTGGTCGCCCGGGACCGCCACGCCGAGGCGGCCGCGGCCCTGGCCATCCTGGGGGCAAGCCTGGAGCAGTTCGCCGTGGAGATCCGGCTCATGCAGCAGACCGAGGTGGGCGAGCTGGAGGAGCCCTTCCCGGCGGGGCAGCGGGGCTCGTCGGCCATGCCCCACAAGCGCAACCCCATGCGCTCGGAGCGGGTCGTGGGGCTGGCGCGGGTGCTGCGGGGGTACGCGGTGACCGCCTTCGAAAACGTGGCCCTCTGGCACGAACGGGACATCTCCCACAGCTCCACCGAGCGCATTTGGCTGGCCGACGCCACCACCTTGGCCGACTACGTGGTGGACCTCTTCCGGCGCATCGTGGAGGGGTGGCGGGTCTACCCGGCCCGCATGCGGGCCAACATCGAGGCGACGGGCGGCCTGGTCTTCTCGGAGCGGGTGATGCTGGCCCTGGTGGAGGCCGGCATGAGTCGGGAAGAGGCCTACACCCGGGTGCAGGCCCACGCCATGGCGGCCCGGGACGCGGCCGCCGCCTCCGGCCGGCTGGCCGTCTCCCCCACCTTCCGGGAGCGCATCCTGTCGGATCCCGAGCTCCTGGCAGCGGCGGGCCGGGCCCGGCTGGAGGCAGCCTTCGACCTGTCGGCCTTCCTGGAGCGCGTCGGCACCATCTTCGAGCGCCTGGAGATAGCCCGCCACGCCGGGGCAGCCCCATCCGGCGGGGCTGCGGGCACGCCGGGGCGAGCGGGCGCAGGAGAGAGGGGATCGTGATGGAGCGGCGAGCGAGCGCGGCCGTGCGGCGGCCGGAGCCACCTCCGGGGCCGGTGCAGCCGGGACGCCTGCTGCATCGGGGTAAGGTGAAGGCGGTGTACGAGGTGCCGGGGCGCCCGGACCTCCGCCTCATCGACTACACCGACGAAGCCACGGCCTTCGACGGCACCAAGCGGGCGGTCATTGCCGGCAAGGGCGAGGCCAACGCGGCCATCTCGGCCGCCTTCTTCCGGGCCCTGGAGCAGGCCGGCGTGCCCACCCACTTCCTGCGCATGGAGTCGCCGGTGCAGATGCTGGTCTGGGCCGTGGAGATCATCCCGCTGGAGGTCGTGGTGCGCAACCGGGTGGCGGGCAGCCTGGCCAAGCGGCTGGGGCTGGAGGAGGGCACGCCCCTGGGGCGGCCCGTGCTGGAGCTCTTCTACAAGAGCGACCCGCTCCACGATCCCTGGGTCAACGCCCACCACGCCGAGGCCCTGGGGTGGGCCCGGCCCGAGGAGCTGGCCGAGCTGGAGCGGCTGGCCTTCGAAGCCAACCAGGCGATGCGGCGCCTTGCCCTGCGGGCGGGGCTCGAACTCATCGACTTCAAGCTGGAGTTCGGCCGTCCCCTGGGCCCCACGGGGGCGCCTGCCGCCGGGGCGGGGCCGCGCCTGGTGGTGGCCGACGAGATCTCGCCCGACACCTGCCGGTTCTGGGAGGTGGGCAGCGGCGAGCGCATGGACAAGGACCGCTTCCGGCGGGACCTGGGCCGGGTGGAGGAGACCTACGCCGAGGTGCGGCGGCGCATCGAGGAGGCGGCCCGGTGGCTCGATTCACCGTCTTCGTCCACG
>DATCKV010000128.1:0-2827 GCA_036564285.1 Limnochordales bacterium | reverse complement strand
CAGGTAGTAGGCCGCCCGGAAGAAGGCGATGCCCCGCAGCCTCTGGTTGAGGGCCAGCGCCAGCACCAGCGCGATGGCCGTCTGGGCGGAGGTGACCACCACCGAGAAGGTGATGGAGTTGCGCAGGGCGGTCAAGAAGCGCGGCTCGGCCAGGAGCGCGGCGTAGTTGCGCAGGCCCACCCAGGTCGGAGGCCGGAAGAGGTCGTACGCCGTGAAGCTGAAGTACAGGGTGCGCGCGAAGGCGTACGCGAAGAAGACGCCCAGGGAGAAGAGGAACGGCGCCAGGAAGAGGTAGGCCGCCAGGGCCTCCTGCACACGCTGGCTCACCCACGGGCGGCCGAGACGTGTCGGTGGAGCCGCCTTCATACCCTCGCCCTCCTGTGACCTGCTCCCGGCGATCCCCGGCGGGGGGAGGGAGCCGCCGCCTCCGCGGGGGAGGGGCGGCTCCCCACCGCGCCTCAGCGGGCCGCCAGCTCGTCGAGGCGGCGCTGCGCCTCGGCCAGGGCCTGCTCCGGCGTCTGCTCCCCCGTCATGACCGCGGTGAGGGCCTCGTTGACCGGGGTCATCCAGTCGCCGCCATAGCGGCCGAACTTGAACGGCTGGACGTTGCCGTCCGAGGCGCCCCGGAAGACCACCAGGTTGGCCTGGGCCTCGGCGGTGGGCTGCCGGAAGTACGGGTCCTGGAGCAGCGCCTGCCGGCTGGGCAGGGCCAGGCCCCGCTGCAGCACCCACTGCTGGGCCTCGGGACTGGTGAGGGCCTCCAGCACCCGGAAGGCCTCCTGCTTCACCCGGGACCCGGCGTTGATGGACCAGGAGACGGTGAAGATGAGGTTGCCCCGCTGGCCCGTGCGCGGGTAGCGAGGGAGCAGGGTAGCGCCGTAGCGCAGGTTGGGCGCCTGATCCCGCAGGAAGCCCAGGATCCAGGCCCCTTCGATGGCCGTCGCCACCTTCTCCGTCGCGAAGGCCCCGCCGCCCCAGCTCTGCCCCAGATCCGCCGGCAGGACGGCGATGCCCTGCTTGACCAGCCCGGTATACCAGCGGAAGGCGTCGACGAAGCCCGGCTGCGACAGGTCGCTGCGGCCGCGGTCGTCGAAGAGGCGGAAGCCTGCCGCGTAGGCGAACGCGCCGAAGCGGGCGAACTCGGGCGGCAGGGCGATGCCGTAGATGCCCTCCTGAGGCCGGCTCACCTTGCGCAGCTTCTCGGTGAAGGTGTCCCACGTGTCGTTCTCATCGGGGTAGGCCACGCCGGCCTCGTCGAAGAGGTCCTTGTTGTAGAAGACCGCCAGGGTGTTGAAGTCCTTGGGGATGCCGTAGACCTTCCCCTGGTAGGTGAAGGCCTGCAGCAGGCTGGGGATGATGGCCTGCCTGGATAGCACCGTGGAGCGCTGCAGGTAGGCGTCCAGGGGCTCCAGCTGCCCGGCGGCCATGAGGGGCTCGGCCCAGAAGATGTCGACGTAGAAGAGGTCCGGGGCGGTGCCGGCCGACAGGCTGTTGAAGAGGTAGGTCGAGAAGTCCTCCGCGATGGGTTCGTAGCGCACCTCGATGCCGTAAGGCTGCACGGCCGGCTTGACGAAGCGGTCGATAAGCTCCTCCACGATGGAGACGTCGACGCCGCCCCATCCAGAGACGCGCACCACGGAGCCGGCCCACGCCGGCGCCACCATCAGACACACCAGAAGCGCCGGGATGGCCAGCCGCCACGACCAATGCCAGGGCCGCATGCCGCGACACCCCTTCCCCTCTGCGATGGATCCCGACGGCGTGCGTGCGGTGGCGACACCTTGCTGCCTGCTGCCCGCATCGCCTCCTTCCTGCGGGCCCGAGGTCTACGGGGGCTCCGGCGGAGGGGGGCCTGTCGAGGCCCGCACCACCAGCTCCGGGCGCAGGAGCACCCGGGAGGGCGGCGGGTGGTGGCTGCGCTCGATGAGGCCCACCAGGGCCTGAGCCGCGGCCACCCCCAGCTGCCGGCGGGGCTGGTGCACCGTGGTCAGGGGCGGATCGCAGCGGGCGGCCTCGGCGATGTCGTCGTAGCCCACCACCGACAGCTGGGCGGGGACGGCCAGCCCCATCTCCCGGGCCGCCCGCAGCGCCCCCAGGGCCATCAGGTCCGACGCGGCGAAGATGGCCGTGGGCCGGGGGGTGCGGCGCAGCAGCTCTCCCGCGAGCCGGTAGCCGCTGGACTCGGTGAAGTCGCCCTCCACCACGGTGGAGTCGTCCCACTCCAGCCCGGCCTGCCTCAGCCCCGCCGTGAAGCCGGTCAGGCGCTCCCAGCTGACGGGAGCCCAGCGGTGGCCGTTGATCATGGCGATGCGCCGGTGGCCCAGGGAGGCCAGGTGGTGCGCCACCAGGCGGGCGCCCTCGATGTGGTCGCACCCCACGCAGACGGCGCGCTCGGCGTCCACCGGCACGTCCACGGTCACCAGGGGGAAGGGGAGGCGCCTCAGCTCGTCCCAGCGGGGATCGTCGGTGCGCAGCCCCAGGAAGACGGCCCCGTCGATCTGGCGGTGGGCCGCCAGGTCCAGGAAGGACGGCGCCCCCTCGTACAGCCCGTCGCCGAAGACCAGGAGGTCGTAGCCCGCCGTGGCCAGGCCCTCCAGGAGCCCGTCGGCCACCTCCGAGGCGAAGGGGTGGGAGAACCGAGCCCGCTCCTGGCCCAGGAAGTAGAGGCCGATGAGCCGGCTGCGGTGGGTGACCAGGGTCTTGGCGGCGGCGTTGGGGCGGTAGTTGAGCTGCCGGGCGGCCTCCAGCACCCGGCGGCGGGTGGCGGCGCTGACGTCGGGGTGCCCGTTGAGGGCCCGGGAGACGGCGGCCACCGAGAGCCCCACGA
>DATCKV010000127.1:0-2468 GCA_036564285.1 Limnochordales bacterium | reverse complement strand
GCCAGGACGATGCCGTAGAAGGCGGCCTTCATGGGGGTGCTGCCCTCCAGCAGCAGCCAGATGATGCCCACCAGGGGCAGCAGCAGGTGGCCGCGGCTCTTGATCACGGACCCCAGGCTCGGCAGCTCGCTGCGGGGGATCCCCCGCAGCCCCAGGCGCCGCGCCTCGTAGTGCACGGCGATGAAGATGCCGGTGAAGTAGAGCAAAGCCGGCAGCACCGCCGACTTGGCCACCTCGACGTAGGGGATGCCGGTGAACTCCGCCATCAGGAAGGCCGCCGCGCCCATGACGGGCGGCATGATCTGCCCGCCCGTGGAGGCCGCCGCCTCCACCGCCGCGGCGAACTCAGGCCGGTAGCCCAGGCGCTTCATCATGGGGATGGTGAAGCTGCCCGAGCCCACCGTGTTGGCTACCGAGCTGCCCGAGATGGTGCCCTCCAGGGCGCTGGTGATGACGGCCACCTTCGCGGGCCCGCCCGAGGCGAAGCCCGCCACGGAGTTGGCCAGGTCGATGAAGAAGCGCCCGATCCCGGTCTTCTCCAGGAACGCGCCCAGCAGCAGGAAGAGGAAGATGAAGGTGGACGAGACGCCCAGGGGGATGCCGAAGATGCCCTCGGTGGTGAAGTAGAGGTGGTTGGCCACCTGGGCCAGGGAGAAGCCCCGGTGGGCCAGGAAGCCCGGCATGCTGCGCCCGTACAGGGCGTAGAGGATGAAGAGCCCCGCCACCACCACGATGGGGAGGCCCACCACCCGTCGGGCCGCCTCCAGCACCAGCAGCACCGAGAGCACCGCCACGGCCACGTCGGTGGGCGTGGGCATGGCCGCCCGCAGCACGATGGCCTGGTAGAAGACCACCAGGTACAGCGGCGCCAGCGCGCCCGCCGCGGCCAGCAGCACGTCCCACCACGGCAGCGTGCGGCGGCTGGCGCCCCGGCGCGCCGGGTACAGCAGGAAGACCAGGCTCATGCCGAAGGCCAGGTGCACCGCCCGCTGCAGGCGCGCCTCCAGCACCCCGAAGGCCGCGGTGTAGAGCTGGAAGAGGCTGAACGCGACGGCCAGGGCCGCCACGGCCCGGCCGATCCATCCCGCCAGCCTGCGGTAGTCTGACTCGATGTCGAAGCGCGCCATCAGCGCTTCGAGGTCGGCCGGCCCCGGCTCCCCGGCCGCGGCCGGCCGGCCGGTCCCGCCCTCACGCATGGCCGCCCTCCTCTTCGTCGGGCTCGCACCCCGGCCGCAGCTCCAGGGCGGCGCCGACGTCCGGCAGCGGGATGCGCCGGCCGTCGCCCAGGCGCAGGGCATGCTCGGTCAGGGGCAGGGGACGGAGCACCAGGCTGTCCATCGTGCGCCGGAGCCAGATCACCAGCACCGGACCCTCGGGCCCCTCCCGCAGCTCGCCCTCCGCAGGCAGCCCTGCCCCCAGGGACCGGTACTCGCTGGCCTCCAGCACCAGCACCAGCACCGGCTCCGCCTGGCCCGCCGGCCCCTCTCCCCTGGCTACCCGGTACCGCTCCACCACCGGCGTCCGCTCCACCGAGTGGCGGTAGACCAGGGAGAAGGCGCCGTCGGGAGGCAGCAGGACCCGCAGCAGCACCGGCCCATCGGGGTAGCGCCGCACCGACAGGCACGGAGCCGGGGCCGGCCCGGCGCCGCCCGCGCCGGCCGCGGCCGCCAGAGCCAGCGATACCGCCAGCAGCGCCGGGCGCAGCCCCACGGCCGCTACATCCCTGCCTCCTGGAAGTAGCGCTGCGCCCCCGGGTGCAGCGGCAGTGACATGCCGTCCCGGGCCGTGGCCAGGCTCACGTCGGCGCCCCGGGCGTGGGCCTGCGCCAGGCGGGGCAGGTTGGTGAAGATGGCCCGGGTCAGCTGGTAGACCAGCTCCTCGGGGAGGTCCGCCCGCGCCACCAGCATGGCCTTGACGGCCACGGTGGCCACGGCCTGCTCCTGGCCGCGGTAGGTGCCCGCGGGGATGGTGACCTGAGTGTAGAAGGGATACCGCTCCGCCAGGCGCCGGGCCAGGGCAGCCGAGATGGGCACCACCACCACGTCCTTCTGCACGGCGACGTCCTGGATGGCCGCCGTCGGGATGCCGGCCGTCACGAATGCGGCGTCGATGTGGCCGTCCCGCAGGTTGGCGGCCGCCTCGGCGAAGGAGAGGTAGCGGGCCGCCACGTCCCGGTACGTGAGCCCCGCGGCCTCCAGGATCTGGCGGGCGTTGGCCTCGGTGCCGCTGCCGATGTCGCCCACGGCCACCCGCTTGCCCCGCAGGTCCTCCACGGACCGGATCCCCGACTCCCGGGTGGCCACCAGCTGGATCACCTCCGGGTAGAGGGTCGCGATGCCCCGCAGGTTCTCCACCTTGCGGCCCTTGAACATCTCGGTGCCGCTGGCCGCGTAGAAGGCGATGTCGTTCTGGATGAGGCCCAGCTCCGCCTGGCCCTGGGCCAGGAGGTTGACGTTGGCCACCGAGGC
>DATCKV010000126.1:0-4976 GCA_036564285.1 Limnochordales bacterium | reverse complement strand
GCAGGCCGAGGTGGTGGAGCAGCGGCGATGACGGCCGTGCTGTGGGTGGCGGGGGTCGCCCTCAAGTCGCTGATCCTGGTGCTGCTCATCCTGGGCGGCTTCGCGTACCTGCTCCTGTTCGAGCGCAAGATCCTGGGCTACTTCCAGTTCCGCATCGGGCCCAACCGGGTGGGGCCGTGGGGCCTGCTGCAGCCGGTGGCCGACGGCGTCAAGGCCCTCTTCAAGGAGGACCTGGTGCCGCGGGAGGCGGACCGGGCGGTCTACCTGGCCGCGCCGGTCATCAGCCTCTTCATGGCCCTGGCGGCCTACTCGGTCATCCCCGTGGGGCCGCCGATACGGGTGGGGTCGTACACCATCCCCCTGAGCATCGCGGATCCCGGCGCCGGGGTGCTGGTGGTGCTGGTCTTCACCTCCCTGGCTGTCTACGGGGTGGCCCTGGGCGGATGGGCGTCGCAGAGCAAGTACGCCCTGCTGGGAGGGCTGCGCTCCAGCGCCCAGCTCATCAGCTACGAGATCGCCATGGCCATGAACATCCTGGCCGTGCTGGTCATGGCGGGCTCGGTGCGGCTGGCCGACATCGTGGAGGCGCAGCGGCCGCTGCCCTACGCCGTCGTGCAGCCCCTGGGCTTCGTGCTCTACCTCATCTGCGCGGCGGCCGAGTCCGCCCGGGCCCCCTTCGACCTGCCCGAGGCGGAGACCGAGCTGGTGGCCGGGTACCACACGGAGTACAGCGGGCTGCGCATGGCCATGTTCTTCATGTCGGAGTACATCCACCTCATCACCCAGGCCAGCCTCATCACCCTCTTCTACCTGGGCGGCTGGCTGGGCCCCGGCTTCCTGCCGCCGGTGGCCTGGTTCGTGCTGAAGGTGGCCGCGGTGCTCTTCTTCTTCATCTGGGTGCGGGCCACGCTGCCGCGGCTGCGCTACGACCAGCTGATGGCCCTGGGCTGGAAGGTGCTGCTGCCCCTGGGCGTGGCCAACTTGATGGCCTACGCGGTGTGGGCGGCCCTGGCGGGTTAGCCTCCGGCGGCCAGCGGTGAGGGGAGAAGGCAGAGGCGATGTCGGCGGTCAAGGGCATCCTGAAGGGACTGGGCACCACGTGGCGCCTGCTGTGGGAGCGCAAGCACACGGTGCCCTACCCGGAGCGGCGCCGCGTGCGCAGCGAGCGGTTCAGGGGGCGGCACGAGCTGCGCCGCTACGCCAACGGTATGGAGATGTGCGTGGGGTGCGAGCTGTGCCAGGTGGCCTGCCCGGCCAACGCCATCACCGTCTACGCGGCGCAGAACGACCCTGCTCAGCCCCACTCCCCCGGCGAGCGGTACGCCTTCCGCTACGAGATCGACCTGCTGCGCTGCATCTACTGCGGGCTGTGCGAGGAGGCCTGCCCTACCGACGCGCTGCACCTGACCCAGCAGTTCGAGATGGCGGCCTTTTCGAGGGAGTCTCTGATATGGGGCCGGGATCTGCTGGTCTCGTCCGAGGCCAGCCCCTTCACCATTCCCGAGGGGGTGTACCCGCCCTTCCGGGGCATCACGCGGCCCGAGCCCGCCGAGGCGGTGGCGGACGGGGCTGGGCGGGAGCAGCCATGACGGTGCTCTTCTTCGCGGCGTCGGCGGTGGCCGTCGCCGGGGCGCTGGGCGTGGTGGCGGCCCGCACGCCGGTGCACGGGGTGCTGGCCATGCTGGCCAACTTCTCGGGGCTTTCGGCGTTGTTCCTGTCGCTGCAGGCCGAGTTCATGGCGGTGGCGCAGATCATCGTCTACGCCGGCGCGGTCATGGTGCTGTTCCTCTTCGTCATCTCCCTGCTCAGCGCCCGCAACCGGCCGGCCGAGGGGCCGGAGGACCGGCTGCGGTGGCAGGTCCCGGCGGGCGCGGCCACGGCGGCCGCGGTGGCAGCCGCGATCCTTTCGGCCGTGGCGGGGCCGTCGGCGGCCCTGGGAACGGCGGCGGCCGCCTGGCCGGCTCTGCCCGAGGGGTACGGCGGGGTGGAGGCCTTCGGCCGGCTGCTGCTGACGTCCTATCCCTTCGAGCTGGAGATCGCGGGGCTCGTGCTCCTGGTGGCACTGGTGGGCGTGATGGTCATCGTGGGGCGCCGGGTGGAGCCGGCAGAGATCGGAGCCGAGGCCGCCGGCCCGGGTGAGGCGGAGGCGGCCGGGGCCCTGCGCCGGCCCCACGGCGCCGAGGTGGGCGCGGCCGTGGGGGCCGCCCTGACGGAGGTGGAGCGCCGGTGACGCCGGGCGCCACGCTGGGAGCCTATCTGGCCGTGGCGGCGCTGCTCTTCGCCATCGGGGCCATGGGCGTGCTGCTGCGGCGGTCGCCCCTGGCCATGCTCATGTCGGTGGAGATCATGTGGGGCGCCGCGGGGCTGGCCCTGGTGGCCGCGGCCCGGTGGTGGCTGGACATGTCGGGGCAGGTCGTGGCGCTCCTGGCCATGATGGTGGCCGCGGCCGAGGTGGCCATCGGGCTCGCCCTGGTGGTGGCCATCTTCCGGCCCCGTGAGCGGGTGGACGTGGACGACGTGCGGGATCTGGCCGGATAGGGGAGGCGAGGCGGGACCGTGGTGACGCAGCCGCAGGGCTCGGCGGCCGATGCGGCCGGGGCGGCGGCCCTCTTCGTGCAGAGCCCGTGGCCGGCGGTGGTGCTGGCGGCGCCCCTGGCGGGCGCGCTGATCCTGGCTGTCTGGGGCCGGCGGATGCGGCCCCGGGCGGTGGCCTGGGTCGGCGTGACCGCGGTGGCGGTGGCCCTGGCCGGCGCGGTGGCTTCGCTGGCGCGCTACCTGTCGGGCCGGGCGGCCCTGGGCGAGGCCTTTGCGGGCCTGCGGTGGCCGCTGTGGCCGTTCGGGGAGCCCGGGGGCCCCGCCGTCGGGCTGGGGCTGCTGGGCGACGGGCTGTCGCTGTGGTTCGCCCTCATCGTGACCGGGGTGGGGCTTCTGATCCACCTCTACTCCGTGGGGTACATGGCCGGCGACCCGGGCTTCTCCCGCTACTTCGCCCAGCTCAACTACTTCATCTTCGCCATGAGCCTGCTGGTGACCGCCGACAGCCTGGTGGGCACCATCATCGGCTGGGCCAACGTGGGACTGGCCTCGTACCTCCTCATCGGCTTCTGGTACCAGCGGGAGGACGCCCGCGCGGCGGCCATCAAGGCGTTCCTGGTGACCTTCTCGGGGGAGCTGGGGCTGGTGCTGGCCGCGGCGCTGCTGGCGAGCCGCACGGGCACCCTGGCGTACTACGCCCTGTTCGAGCGGCTGGGCGGCGTGCCGCCGGCCATGCTGACCGCGGCGGGCCTGCTGCTGCTGTGGGGGGCGGCGGCCAAGTCGGCGCAGCTGCCCCTGCACGTCTGGCTGCCGGACGCCATGGCCGGCCCCACCCCGGTCAGCGCCCTCATCCACGCGGCCACCATGGTGACGGCCGGGGTCTACCTCACCGCCCGGATGTACCCCCTCTACGAGGCGGCGCCCGTGGCCCGGTCGGCCGTGGCATGGGTGGGGGCGCTGTCGGCGCTGTTCGGGGCGCTGGTGGCCTGCGGCCAGACCGACATCAAGCGGGTGCTGGCCTACTCCACCATGAGCCAGATCGGCTACATGCTGCTGGGGGTGGGGGTGGCGGCCGAGGCGGCCGGGGTCTTCCACTTCTTCACCCAGGCCTTCTTCAAGGCCCTGCTCTTCCTGGCGGCAGGCCTCATCATCCACCGCCTGGCCGGCGAGCAGGACATGCTGCGCATGGGCGGGCTGGCGGGCTCCATGCGGCTGGCCCTGGCGGGCTACCTGGTAGGCGCCCTGGCCATGATGGGCATCCCGCCCTTCTCGGGCTTCTACAGCAAGGAGGCCATTCTGGAGGCGGCCTGGGCCCGGGGCGGCGGGGTGCTGTGGGGTCTGGGCGTGGCGGGCGCCCTCCTGACGGCCTTCTACTCGGTGCGCATGCTGGCGCTCATCTTCGGGGGGCCGCCCGGGCCGGCGGTGCGGGCGGCGGCTGCCCAGGGCGGCGCCGGCCACCACGAGCCCGCGGCCGACCGGGCCATGGCGGTGCCCGTGGCCATACTGACGGTGCTGGCGGCGGCAGGCGGGTGGGTCTGGGTTCCCGGGCGCACCGCCTGGGCGCCGGCTGTGCTGGAACCCTTCTTCTCCCGCTTCCGGGAGGCCGGCGGGCCGGCGGCCGTGCACGGCGCGCCGCTGCCGGGGTGGGCCGCGTGGCTGCCGGTGGCCGCCGCGGTGGTGGGCGCGCTGGGAGCGGTGGCGGTCTACGCCGGGGCCTCGACGCCGGCCCGGACCCGGCTGGCAGCGCCGGCGCCGGTGGCGGCCGCCTGGGGGGCTGGGCTCTACGTGGACCACGGCTACCGGCGGGTGCTGGTGCAGCCGGCGCTGCGGCTGGCCGGCTGGGTGAGCCGCCAGGTGGAGGCGGGCGGCATCGACGAGGCGGTGGAGGGGGTGGCGGCGCTGGCGGCCGGGGCCAGCCGCTGGCTGGGCCGGCTCCAGGGCGGCTTCGTGCGGCGCTACGCGCTGGTGGTGCTGGCGACCGCCGCGGTCCTCGTGCTGTGGGTGGTGGCGGGGGTCTGACCATGGAGCTGGGACTGGGCCAGATCTTTCCCTCGACGGCGATGCCGGCCCTGATCCTCGCGGGCGGGGCCCTGGTGGTGCTGGTGGTGGAGCTGGCCGCGCCTGCTGGCCGGCGGGCCGGCCTCGTACTGGGCCTGACGGCTGCGGCGCTGGTGGCGGCCGGACTGACGGTGGCCGCGGGCGGCCCCTCGGGCCCCGGACCGGCCGCGGCCGACCCGGGGGTCACGGTGCCCGGGCCGAGCGCGGCGCGGCTCGTCGACGACGGCGTCAGCCGCATCGCTTGCGGGGTGGTGCTGGCGGCGGCGCTGGTCAGCCTGCTCATCTCCGCGCCCGCGCTGGATCCGGGCGAGCCTGCTGCCTTCTCGGCCCTGCTGCTGCTGGCCTCGGCGGGCATGAGCCTGCTGGCCGGGGCGCGCACCCTG
>DATCKV010000125.1:0-2538 GCA_036564285.1 Limnochordales bacterium | reverse complement strand
GCATACTGCAGCGGCATCCACCAGCCGGCGAACTCGAACATCCGTGCGCCCAGCTGCTCGTGCACGTGGGCCAGGGGGGTCCGGGCCGGTCGGGCCTGCGCCTGGGGCTGGGGTGCTGGCAAGGTGGCCTCGCCTCCGTCCAAGACTTCCCGCCGGCCCGCCTCCATTCCTGCCGGGCCGCGCCGGGCGCACCCCGGCCCGACCCGGCGCATAGGATGCCCGCCGGGAGACGGGGGGCCGCGACCATGCTTCGCCGGCTGCTGCTGATGACCATCCCCCGCCTGATCTGGCGCAGGCGGGTCATCGTCTGGTGGGTGCCCCGGGGCCGCTGAGGGCTCAGCCCCGGGAGGCGGCGGGCTGGCGCACCCGCTGCGCCACCAGCCGCACGATCTCGTCGATGGTGTCGGCCACGGGCACCCCGGCGGCGCGCAGCGCGTCCACCTTCGACTGCGGCGTGCCCATCCGACCGGATATGATGGCCCCGGCGTGGCCCATGCGCTTCCCGGGCGGCGCCGTCCGGCCCGAGATGAACGCGACGACGGGCTTGGTGACGTGGCGGGGGATGTACGCGGCCGCCTCCTCCTCGTCGGTGCCCCCGATCTCACCGATGAGGACGATGGCCTCGGTGGCCGGGTCCGCTTCGAAGAGGGCCAGCACGTCTACAAACCGGGTGCCGATGATGGGGTCGCCCCCGACCCCGACGCACGTGGACTGGCCGATGCCGGCCCGGCTCAGGAGGTGCACCACCTCGTAGGTGAGGGTTCCGCTGCGGGAGACCAGCCCCACGGGGCCCGGCACGAAGACCCGCCCCGGGAGGATCCCCACCAGGGCCTGGCCCGGGGTGATGAGGCCGGGGCAGTTGGGACCGATGAGGCGCGTGCCCCTCTGGCGGGCTCGAGCCGCCACGTGGAGCATGTCCTGCACCGGTATTCCCTCGGTTATAACGACCACCAGCTCCAGTCCTGACTCGATCGCCTCCAGGGCGGCATCGGCCGCGAACGCGGCCGGCACGAAGATGATGGAGGCATTGGCCCCCGTGGCCTCCCGGGCCTCGGCCACCGTGTCGAAGACGGGCACGCCCTCCACGGTGGTGCCGCCCTTGCCCGGCGTCACCCCGCCCACCACCCGGGTGCCGTACTCCAGCATGCGGGCGGTGTGAAAGGCCCCTTCTCGCCCCGTGATGCCCTGCACCAGCACACGGGTCCCCCGGTCGACCAGAATGGCCATGGCCGTCGCCGTACCCCTCTCCCGGCTTCTTCCGGCGTCAGCGGGCTCCGTCCCGGGCCAACGCCACAGCCCGGCGGGCGGCCTCCTCGAAGGTGGCGGCGCTGCTGACGCCCGCCAGCCCCGCCTGCTCCAGCAGAGCCCGCCCCTCCTCCTCCCGGGTGCCCGCGAGCCTGACCACGATGGGCACCGAGCTGCCGCCCAGAGACGAGATGGCCCGGATGAGCCCCCGCGCCACCTCGTCGCAGCGGGTGATGCCCCCGAAGACGTTGAGGAGCACCGCCCGGACGTCGGGATCTCCCAGCACCACCCGCAGCGCCCGCTCCACCACCTCGGCCCTGGCCCCGCCCCCGATGTCGAGGAAGTTGGCCGGGCGGCCCCCCTCCCGCTGCACCGCGTCGAGGGTGGCCATCACGAGCCCGGCGCCGTTGCCGATGACGCCCACGTCGCCGTCCAGCTTGACGTAGGCCAGGCCCTCCTCCCGGGCCCGGCGCTCCAGGGGATGCTGGCCGACCTCCACCGAGCGCATCGCGGCCAGTTCGGGGTGGCGGAAGAGGGCGTTGTCGTCGATCTCGATCTTGCCGTCCAGGGCCACCACCCGCCCCTCCCGGGTCTCGGCCAGGGGGTTGATCTCCACCAGCTGGGCGTCGTACCGCCGGAAGATCTCCCACAGGCTGCGGGCGAACCGGGTGAACTCCGCGGCCAGGGCGGCGGGCGCCCGGCCCTGGTGAAGCAGCCGCCGCAGCTGGAAGTCGCGCAGGCCCAGCGTGACGTCGATCCACTCCTTGGCGATGCGCTCGGGGCTCTGCTCGGCCACCTCCTCGATGTCCATGCCGCCGGCCGTGGAGAAGATGAGCACCGGCGCCTGGCGCGCCCGGTCCACCGTGACGCTCAGGTAGTACTCCCGGGCCACGGCCGAGGCGCGCTCCACCAGCACCTGACGCACCTCGAAGCCCCGGATCTGGCTGCCGATGAGGGCCCGGGCCGCCTCCGCCGCCTGCTCGGGGGTCTCGGCCAGCCGGATGCCTCCGGCCTTGCCCCGTCCGCCGATGGGGATCTGCACCTTGACGGCGACCGGCCCGCCCAGGCGCCTGGCGATGGCCAGCGCCTCCTCGGGGCTGGAGGCCACCTCTCCGTCGGGCACCGCCAGCCCCGCCTCGCGGAAGATGGCCTTGGACTGGGCCTCGGTCAGCCGCATGGTCAGCCCGCCCTCCGGTAGACCGGCGTCAGCCAGTGGCGCAGGGCCTCGACCCGCCCCTTGACGGTGTCGAAGTAGAGCTGCTGGATCCGCCGGGTGATGGGCCCGATCTCGCC
>DATCKV010000124.1:0-2880 GCA_036564285.1 Limnochordales bacterium | reverse complement strand
CGCTTCGGCCCCCTGCGGATCCTGGTCAACGCGGCGGGCATCGGCGCCGCCCGGCGCATCCTGGGGCGGGAGGGCCCCATGCCGCTGGAGGAGTTCGCCCGGGTGGTGCGGGTCAACCTCATCGGCACCTTCAACGCCCTGCGCCTGGCCGCTGCGGCCATGGCCGAGGCGCCCCCCGACGACCAGGGGGAGCGGGGAGTCATCGTCAACACGGCCTCGGTGGCCGCCTTCGAAGGGCAGATCGGGCAGGCCGCCTACGCCGCCTCCAAGGGGGGCGTGGTGGGGCTCACCCTGCCGGCGGCCCGGGAGCTGGCCCGCTTCGGCATCCGGGTGGTCACCGTCGCGCCCGGCGTCTTCGACACGCCCATGGTGGCCGCGCTCCCGGAGGCGGTGCGCACGGCCCTGGTGGATCAGGTGCCCTTCCCGGCCCGGCTGGGCCGACCCGAGGAGTACGCCATGCTGGTGCAGCACATCGTGGAGAACCCCATGCTCAACGGCGCCGTCATCCGCCTGGACGGGGCCCTGCGGATGCCGCCCCGCTGAGCGGGGGGCAGGGCGCTAGCGGGCCGGCGGGCCCGGCTGCTGCGGCTGCTCCAGCTGGGCCAGATCCCGGTCCAGGGCCTCCCAGGCCAGCATGGCGCACTTGACCCGCACCGGGAAGCGCCGCACCCCCGCCAGCGCCGCCAGATCCCCCAGATCCGCCTCCTCGGGCTCCAGCTCGCCCCGCACCATCCGGGTGAAGCGCTCCAGCATCTGCCGGGCCTCGGCCAGGCTGCGCCCCTTGACGGCCTGCGTCAGCATGGAGGCCGACGCCTGGCTGATGCTGCACCCCTGCCCCGTGAACCGGGCCTCGCGGATGACGCCGCCCTCCACCGCCAGGGCCAGGGTGATCTCGTCGCCGCAGAGGGGGTTGTGCAGGTGGACGGTGGCGTCGGCGTCGGGGAGAGGGCCTTTGTTGCGGGGCGACTTGTAGTGGTCCAGGATCAGCTCCCGGTACAGTTCGTCCAGCACCGCAGCCCCGCCCCTTCAGCCGCCCGCCCCGTCGACGGCGACGGGGCGGGGCCCCGCCGGAGCGGCCTGGGCGGGCGCACGGCCCGTGGTCACCGGCGAGCCGCCCCGAAGATGGCCCGCACGGCCTCGAGCCCGCGGACCAGCGCGTCGATGTCCTCTTGAGTGTTGTACACGTAGAAGCTTGCGCGCACCGTCGCCGGCACGTCAAGCCACCGCATCAGAGGCTGGGCGCAGTGGTGGCCCGCCCGCACCGCCACCCCGTGCTGGTCGAGGACCGTGGCCACATCGTGGGCGTGCACTCCGTCCACGTTGAAGCTGACCAGCCCGCCCCGCTCCCGGGGCCCGTAGACGCGCACGTCGCCCATCTCCCCCAGGCGCTGCAGCGCGTAGGCCACCAGCCGCTCCTCGTGGGCCCGCACCTGCTCCATGCCCAGCGACTCCAGGTACGCCACCGCCTCGCCCAGGGCCACCGCCTGCGCGATGGGGGGCGTGCCCGCCTCGAACTTGTACGGGATCTCGTTGTAGGTGGCGTCGAAGAGCCGTACCTCCCGGATCATCTCGCCGCCGCCGAACAGGGGCGGCATGGCCTCCAAGAGCTCCCGACGCCCCCACAGCACCCCCACCCCCGTGGGCCCCAGCATCTTGTGCCCCGAGAAGGCCAGGAAGTCGCACCCCAGCTCCTGCACGTCGACGGGCATGTGGGGCACGCTCTGGGCCCCGTCCAGCACCACCACCGCCCCCGCCTGGTGGGCGCGCCGCGCCATCTCCCGGGCCGGATTGATGGTGCCCAGCACGTTGGACTGGTGGGTGAAGGCCACCACCCGCACCCGGCCGCTCTCCAGCAGGCGGTCGTAGCTGGCCAGGTCCACGGTGCCGTCGGGCAGGAGATCGACGTAGCGCAGCCGGGCGCCCGTGGCCTGGGCCACCATCTGCCACGGCACCAGGTTGGAGTGGTGCTCCATGGGGGTCAGCACGATCTCGTCGCCCGGCCGCAGCCGGGGCTGGGCGTAGCTGCGGGCCACCAGGTTGAGGGCCTCGGTGGCGCCCCGCACGAAGATGACGCAGGCGGGATCGGGCGCCCCGATGAAGCGCGCCACCGCCCGCCGCGCCCCTTCGTACGCCTCGGTGGCGCGCTCGGCCAGGGTGTGCACCCCCCGGTGCACGTTGGCGTTGTCGCGCCGGTAGAAGCGCGCCTCGGCCTCGATGACGCACTGCGGCTTCTGCGACGTGGCCGCGCTGTCCAGGTAGACCAGGGGGTGGCCCCCGGCCACCGTCTGGTGCAGCGCGGGGAAGTCCTCCCGGCATCGCTCGATGGAACGCACGGGGCGACGACCTCTTCTCGTGAGCAGGATGGGGACGGACCGGCAGCGGCCGACCCCGGGGCCGTCAGGCGGCCCCCAGCTTGGCGGCCACGATGCGCTGGATGCGCTCCCGCACCGCCTCCGCCGGGATGCGGTCCAGCACCGGCCGCAGGAATCCTTCGACGATGAGCGCGATGGCTACCTTTTCCGGGATGCCCCGGCTCATCAGGTAGAAGAGCTGCTCCCGGTCCACCTGGCCCACCGTGGCGGCGTGGCCGGCCCGCTGCACCTCGCTCTCCTCCACGACCACGCTGGGGTTGGCGTCGGCCCGGGCCTGGGGGCTCAGCACCAGGATGTTGCCCTTCTGGTACGAGCCTGCCTCGCGCGCCCCGCTGTGGATGTGGCTGACGGCCCGGTAGATGCCCCGGGCCTCGCCGCTGAGCACGCCCCGGGCGGCGATGTCGGACTCGGTGTGGGTGCCGCGGTGGTCCATGCTGTTGAGCAGGTCCAGGTGCTGGCGGCCGCCGCCGAAGAAGACCAGCACCGCATGCGACGACGAGCCGGAGCC
>DATCKV010000123.1:0-3339 GCA_036564285.1 Limnochordales bacterium | reverse complement strand
GGAGATGCTGGCTCGCGCGCTGCGGGCCAACCTGGAGCTGCCGTGGGCCTACGCCGGCATCAGCGGGGTGCTCTTCTTCCCGGGCTTCGTGCTCATCACCATCGCGGGCGCCACCCTGGTGGCCAACGAGCTGGGATGGGGGACCATGCAGCGCCTGCTGGGGCGAGGGCGCCGGCGGGGGGTCATGGTGGGAGCCAAGCTGGGCCTGGTCGCGGTGCTGGCCGCCGTGGGGGTGGCGGTGGGCCTGACGGCCGGTACGGCCATCGCGGCGGTGACCAGCCGGCTGTTGGGGGCGCTGAGGGCCGACATATGGGCCGACGGCGAAATCTGGCGGTCCCTGGGCGTGGTGGCGGCGCGGCTGTGGGCGGTGCTGACGGTCTACGGGCTGGCCGCCGCGGCGGCGGGGTTCGTCTGGCAGAGCCCCGGCGTGGCCGTGGGCGGGGCCCTGGTCTACTACTTCCTCGAGACCCTGGTGTCGAGCCTCATCGTGCAGACCCGGGGATGGCTCACCGGAATCCGGCCCTATCTGCTGGGCAACGTGGCACGGGCCCTGGTGGTGGACCAGAACCCGTTCCTGGTGCGGCTGGCGCCGCCGGGGGCCGGAGGGGAGGCGCTGCGGGTGCTCTCCCCACCGTCGGCGTGGCTGGTGCTGCTGGCCTATGCGGCGCTCTTCGCCGCCATCAGCCTCGCGCTCTTCCACCGCCGGGATCTACCTGTATAGGCGAGCCTCGGGGAGCAGGCCGGCCCCGGGAGTCGTGAGGCCACCCTCCAGCGCCTGTGAGGGTCCCGGACGGGCCCGAACGCGCGTTGCTCCACAAGCGTTGGTGTCTCTATAATCAGGCTGTCCCAACATCTCGTAGCGGGCAGGTGTTCGGTCGTGGCGGGCAAGCCCTACCGCTGGGGACCCGTGCAGGAGCTCATCTTTCTCGATCGCTACAGCCCCAAGGCCCCGCGCGACGAGATCCAGCCGGGCGACCTGGTGGTGGTGATGACCAGCGACGACCGCCGCTACCCGGCCAAGGAGGTCGGCGTGGTGGAGGCCGTCGAGGGCGACCAGGTGGCGGTGCGGCTCAAGGTCAACGGCGAGGTGATCCGCCGGCCCCGCAACCGGTGCGACAAGCCCCTGGAGACCCGGCCGGAGCAGATGTGGGATCGGCTGGCGCGGGCGGCGGCCCAGGTGGAGCCGGAGGGGCGCCGCAAGGCGCTGGAGCGGGAGTTTCGCTGGCTGCTGGACGGCTTCCGGTTCGTCCCTGGCGGGCGCATCAACGCGATGCTGGGCACCCGCCAGGCGCTGACGGCCTACAACTGCTACGTCATCCCGGTGCGGGGGCGCACCCCCGACGTGCCGGCCGACTCCCGGCACGCCATCATCGACACCCTGGGCAACATGGTGGAGATCATGGCCCGGGGGGGCGGTGTGGGCATCAACCTGTCGGTCCTTCGGCCGCGCCTGGCCTACGTCAAGGGCGTCAACGGCAAGTCGTCGGGCTCGGTCTCGTGGGGCGCCCTCTTCAGCTTCGCCACAGGCCTGGTGGAGCAGGGAGGGAGCCGGCGAGGCGCCCTGATGCTCATCCTCAACGTGTGGCATCCCGACATCCTGGAGTTCATCAACGCCAAGCGAGACTTCGCCGCCATCACCAACGCCAACATCAGCGTGGGAATCACCGAGGAGTTCGAGCGGGCCCTGGAGCAGGACGGGGAGTGGGAGCTGGTCTTCCCCGACACCACGGATCCCGACTACGACCGGCTCTGGGACGGCGACCTCAAGAAGTGGAAGGCCCTGGGAAAGCCCGTCAAGGTTTACCAGCGCCTGAGGGCCCGGGAGCTGTTCCGGCAGATCGTGGAGTCGGCGTGGGCCTCGGCCGAGCCGGGCTTCGTGCGGCTCGACTACGCCAACGCCATGTCCAACTCCTGGTACTTCGCACCCCTGATCAGCACCAACCCGTGCGGCGAGCAGCCCCTTCCTCCCTGGGGCGTCTGCTTGCTGGGCCACCTTAACCTGGCCCGGTTCGTGCGCGACGGCCAGGTGGCGTGGGAGGAGCTGGGCAGGGCCGCCAGGCTGGCCGTGCGCTTCCTCGACAACGTCATCGACATCACCCCCTACTTCTTCGAGGAGAACGAGCGCCAGCAGAAGATGGAGCGCCGGGTCGGCATGGGCACCATGGGGCTGGGCGAGATGCTCATCCACCTGGGCATCCGCTACGGCAGCCCCGAGGCGGTGGCCTTCGTAGACAAGCTCTACGGCTTCATCGCCCGGGAGGCGTACCTGGGCTCGGTGGAGCTGGCTCGAGAAAAGGGGCCGTTCCCGGCCTTCGACGCGGAGAAGTTCCTGCAGTCGGGCTTCATGAAGACCATGCCCGAGGACGTGCGGGAGGCGGTGCGCCAGCACGGCATCCGCAACGTGACCCTCATGACCCAGGCGCCCACGGGCACCACCGGCACCATGGCCGGCACCTCCACCGGCATCGAGCCCTACTACGCCTGGTCCTACTACCGCTACGGGCGGCTGGGGCGCAAAGAGGTCTTCGAGCCCGTGGTGCAGGAGTACCTGGAGGCCCACCCGGAGCTGGGGGGCGACCTCAAGAAGCTGCCGCCCTACTTCGTCACGGCCCTGGAGCTGACCCCCGAGGAGCACGTGCGCATGCAGGCGGCCATCCAGCGCTGGGTCGACTCGGCCATCAGCAAGACGGCCAACCTGCCCGCCCACTACACCGTCGAGCAGACCATGGAGCTCTACCTGCTGGCCATCAAGCTGGGCTGCAAGGGGGTCACGGTCTACCGGGACCGCTCCCGCGACGAGCAGGTGCTGGTGGCCCGCGACGAGACCGCGCCCGGCCAGCAGCCCGAGGTGGACCGCCCGACGGGGGCAGCGGAGGGCGTCGAGGAGGCGCCGGCCCGGCAGGCCGTGGGGGCGGCCGCCGGCGAGCGGCCCGCGCCGGCCGCGCCGGCGTGGAGCTCGCCGCTGGAGGTGGAGCCCCGGGCCGTCATCGGCGAGGTGCCCGAGGAGGTGGAGGGCTTCACCTACCGGCAGAAGACCCTGGTGGGCACCGCCCGGGTGGTGGTCAACGAGCATCCCAAGGGGCAGCCCTTCGAGACCATCATCGTTCTGGGCAAGGGCGGCATGGACATCACCGCCGACGCGGAGGCCATCGGACGGCTCATCTCGCTGTACCTGCGCACGCCGAGCCCCGTCAGCAACCTGGAGAAGCTGGCGCTGGTGGTGGAGCAGCTGCGCAACATCGGCGGCGCCCAGCCCTTCGGCTTCGGGCCGGACCGGGTGCTCTCCATGCCCGATGCGCTGGCCAAGGCCCTGGAGCGCTACCTGCGCACCCGCCGGTC
>DATCKV010000122.1:0-1549 GCA_036564285.1 Limnochordales bacterium | reverse complement strand
ACACCCGACCAGACGTAGCGGACATGACGGGACTGACCGATCTTGCGGAGGTAACCCAGCAGGATGGCGACGATGAGGGCCGCCTCCAGGCCCTCCCGCAGCATGACGAGGGCGGCTGCGCCCACGGCGTCGAACTCCCCTTCCCGGGGCGAGTATAGGGGGGATTAGTTAAGCACGTCAACTATAAACATGGGAAAGTGATTCTCTCCCGCAGTCGGCTCTCCGTTGCACACGGTTCGCATTTGGGGGCGCAGGGGCATGCGGCAGACGGGGCGTGATGGGCCGCGAGGCGTCGACTGGCGGGGCGTGGGGTGGTTCGTGGCCATCACCTTCGCCCTGACCTACCTGGCCGAAGGCGTCCTCATCCTGTCGGGCTTCCGGTTTGGGCCCGCCTCGGCGCTGTACGGTCAGCTGGTGGTGGCCGCCGTGATGTGGGCGCCCGCCGCGGCTGCGCTCGTCACCGTGACCCGGGTCACCAGGCAGGGCGTGGCAGCGCTCCAGGTGCGCTTCGCGCCCTGGCGGGCCCACCTGGGATCGGCCCTGCTGGTGCCGGCCGTCTTCGCGCTCATCTACGCCCTGACGTGGCTGCTCGGCCTGGGCAGCCCCGACTGGGAGCTCTCGTGGTTCCGGGGGATCGTGGCCGAGGCGGGCGGCTCCACCGCCGGCTGGCCGCCGGCGGGGGTCGTGCTGGCCGCCCTCTTCGCCGCCAGCCTGGTGGTGGGGCCCACCGTCAACGGCCTGTTCGGCTTCGGCGAGGAACTGGGCTGGCGAGGGTACCTCCTGCCCGCCTTGATGCCCCTGGGCAAGGTGCGGGCGTACCTGCTGGTGGGCCTCATCTGGGGGCTGTGGCACGCCCCCCTGGTGGCCGCCGGCTTCAACTACCCGGGCTATCCCGTGTGGGGCATCGCGGCCATGGTCGGGCTGACCACGACCTTCGGCATCTACCTCAACGAGATGGCCCTGCGGCACCGGAGCTCGGTGCTGGCCGGGTGGATCCACGGCGCGTTCAACGGGCAGGCCTACGGCATCTGGCGGCTGCTCTTCCCCCATGTCAACCCGCTGCTGGGCGGGATGACCGGGCTGGTGGGCATGGCGGTGTGGGCCGCGGTCGGGCTGTGGGTGGCGCGCAGGCCCGGAGGCAGGGAGAGCCAGGCGCCGCGGTGAACCTGGGGCCGCACTCGGGGGGTGCAGGCCGATGGAAGGCGGCCGGCGGTATGCCGACTACGCCGCCTTCGCCTGGTTTTACAACCGCACTGGGACGACTTCAGCAGCCGGGCCCCGGCGGCCGTCGCGGGCCGCGCTGCCCCTCCCCACCCCCGGCTGAAGGCGTCACGCCGTGAGACGACGGCGCCTTCCCAACCAGGACAGGGCGAACGTCCCGTGGCTACCCCAGGGAAACCTCCGGATGGCACCGAAAACCCTGGGCAGCGAAATGGGCGTCAAGGGCGAGGGCGTCCACAATCCCTTCTTGTCGCATGGCGACGAAGCTCACACAGTCCACCAGGCTCGGCCCCCGACGGCCGGAGCCTAGCAATGCCTCGACGCCGGC
>DATCKV010000121.1:0-2170 GCA_036564285.1 Limnochordales bacterium | reverse complement strand
CCCCGGCGCAGCCGGCGGGTGTTGGTGACGAAGAGGTCGTCGCCCACCAGCTGCACCCGGTCCCCCAGGGCCCGGGTGATGGCCTTCCAGCCCTCCCAGTCCTCCTGGTCCAGGGGATCCTCGATGGACCGGATGGGGTAGGCCTGCACCAGCTCCTCGTAGAAGGCGATCATCTCGTCCACGCCCCGCTCGGTGCCCTCGCCCGGGAAGACGTAGCGCCCGTCGCGGTACAGCTCCGAAGCAGCCACGTCCAGGGCCAGCACCACGTCCTCGCCGGGGCGGTAGCCGGCGGCTGTGATGGCCTCCACCAGCAGGTCCAGGGCCTCCCGGTTGGTCCGGAGGTTGGGGGCGAAGCCGCCCTCGTCCCCCACGGCCGTGGAGAGCCCGCGCTTGCGCAGCACCTGCTTGAGGTGGTGGTACACCTCCACGCCGATGCGCAGCGCCTCCCGGAAGGAGCTGGCCCCCACCGGCGCGATCATGAACTCCTGGATGTCCAGGTTGTTGTCGGCGTGCTTGCCGCCGTTGAGGACGTTCATCAGGGGCACGGGCAGCACCCGGGCCTGGGTACCGCCCACGTACCGGTACAGCGGCAGCCCCGCCGCCTGGGCCGCGGCCTTGGCGCAGGCCAGGGAGACGCCCAGCATGGCGTTGGCGCCCAGCTTGCTCTTGTTGTCGGTGCCGTCCAGCTCCAGCAGCCGCCGGTCGATGGCCACCTGGTCGGTGGCGTCCAGGTGCAGCAGCTCCGGCGCGATCAGGTCGTGGACGTTGTCCACGGCCCGCAGCACGCCCCGCCCCAGGTAGCGCTTGGGGTCCTCGTCGCGCAGCTCCAGGGCCTCGAACTTCCCCGTGGAGGCCCCGGACGGCACCGCGGCCCGGCCGACGGCGCCGCCTGACAGCACCACCTCCACCTCCAGGGTGGGGTTGCCCCGGGAATCGAGGATCTCGCGGGCCACGATCTCGTCGATGGTCGTCACGCCGCACGCCTCCCTGCCGCCACGATGGGCGCGAAGCTCTCCACCTTCAGGCTGGCCCCGCCCACCAGCGCCCCGTCGATGGAGGGGTAGGCCATGAACTCGCCGATGTTGGCCGGGCTGACGCTGCCCCCGTACTGCACCCGCAGCCGCCGGGCCGGCGCCTCCCCGAAGCGGGCGTGCACCCAGGCCCGGATGACGCCCGAGATGATCCGGTCCGCCTCCTGGCCCGTGGCGTTCTCGCCCGTGCCGATGGCCCAGACCGGCTCGTAGGCCACCACCATCCCGCCCACCTGCTCGGCGGCCAGCCCCTGCAGGGCCGACTCCAGCTGGCGGGCCACCACCGCCTCGGTGCGGCCCGCCCGCCGCTCATCCAGCGTCTCGCCCACGCACAGGATGGGCGTCAGGCCGGCAGCCAGGGCGGCCCGCACCTTGCGCGCCACCCACTCGTCGCTCTCCCCCATCAGGTGGCGGCGCTCGGAGTGCCCCACGATGACGTACCGGCACCCCACGTCGGCCAGCATGGCGCCCGACACCTCGCCGGTGAAGGCGCCCTGCGCCTCCCAGTGGAGGTTCTGCGCGCCCAGGCTCACCCACTCGCCCAGGCCCGAGCGCCCGATCTCCTCGGCCACGGCCGCCAGGGCCGGAAACGGCGGGCACAGCACCACCTCCACGCCCTCGGGCCGGCCCGACTGCGCCAGGGCCTGCAGCAGCTGCCGGGTGAAGGCCCGGGCCTCGGAGGGGGTCTTGTGCATCTTCCAGTTGCCTGCCATGATCCGGGTCCGCGCCGCCTGGCTCAAAGCCTCGCCGCCCCCTCCCGCGCCTGCCCCTACCGGTCCTGCAAGACGGCCACGCCCGGCAGCTCCCGGCCCTCCAGGAACTCCAGGGAGGCCCCGCCGCCGGTGGAGACGTGGGTCATCCGGTCCGCCAGCCCGAACTGCTCCACCGCGGCGGCGGTGTCGCCGCCGCCGATGATGGTGGTGCCGCCGCTCTCGGCCAGGGCCATCGCGACCCGGCGGGTGCCCTCCGCGAAGGGCGCCATCTCGAAGACGCCCAGGGGCCCGTTCCAGATGACGGTGCGGGCCCGGGCCACCTCCTGGGCGAAGCGCTCCCGGGTGCGGGGGCCGATGTCGAGGCCCTGCCAGCCGGCGGGGATGGCCGACGCCGGCACCACCTGGTGGGGCGCGTCCGCCTTGAAC
>DATCKV010000120.1:0-3731 GCA_036564285.1 Limnochordales bacterium | reverse complement strand
CTGGTGGTGGTGGGCGACGTCAACCCGGGCGCGGAGGTGGTGGCCAGCGGCGACATCGTGGTGATGGGGGCGCTGCGGGGCATGGCCCACGCCGGGGCCCGGGGCGAGGAGGGGGCGGTGGTGGTGGCCCTGCAGCTGCAGCCGCTCCAGCTGCGCATCGCCCACCGGGTCGCGCGGGCCCCCGACGAGCCGCTGACGACCCGCGGGCCGGAGGTGGCCCGCATCCGAGGCGGAGTCGTGGAGGTGGAGCCCCTGGCAGGCATACTCGAGGAGGGCGCATGGGCATGGCGGGGCGCGTCATCGTGATCACCAGCGGCAAGGGCGGCGTGGGCAAGACCACCACCACGGCCAACCTGGGCGTGGCCCTGGCCCAGGCCGGCCGCCGGGTGGTGGTGGTGGACGCGGACATCGGGCTGCGCAACCTGGACGTGGTGCTGGGCCTGGAGAACCGCATCGTCTACGACCTGGTGGACGTGGTGGAGGGCAACTGCAAGCTGAAGGCCGCCCTCATCCGGGACAAGCGGGTGGACAACCTGGCCCTCCTGCCGGCCGCCCAGACCCGGGGCAAGGATGCGGTGACGCCGGAGCAGATGCGGGACCTGGTGGCCCAGCTGCAGGAGGAGTTCGACTACGTGCTGGTGGACTCACCGGCCGGCATCGACCACGGCTTCCACACCGCCGTCGCCGGCGCCTCCGAGGCGCTCATCGTCACCACGCCCGAGGTGGCGGCGGTGCGCGACGCCGACCGGGTCATCGGCATCCTGGAGAGCAAGGAGATCTACGAGCCCCGCCTCATCATCAACCGCATCCGGCCGCACATGGTGCGCCGGGGCGACATGATGGAGGTGGGCGACGTCATGGAGATCCTGGCCATCCCCCTGGTGGGCATCGTCCCCGACGACGAGAGCATCATCGTCACCACCAACCGCGGCGAGCCGGCGGTGCTGGACGGGCGCTCCCGGGCGGGGCAGGCCTTCCGCAACATCGCGCGCCGCCTGGAGGGCCACGAGGTCCCCTTCCTGGAGCTGGAGGAAGGCGGGCTCATGGCCCGGTTGCGGAGGCTGATGCGGGGCTCCAGCGCCGCGTCGTGAGCCGGCGCCGGCGGACGGCGGCCGGGGCCGTGGAGACGGGGTAGGGGGCCGGGCAGAGGATGGCGTGGCTGTCGAGGATGATGGGAGGACGGGGCAGCCGCAGCGCGGACGTCGCGGCCCAGCGGCTGCAGCTGGTGCTGAAGTACGACCGGGCCCGGCTGCCGCCGGGGCTCATCGACACCCTCAAGGACGAGCTGCTGGCCGTCATCTCCCGCTACGTGGACGTGGTGGAGGACGGCATCGAGGTGACGCTGACCGGCGAGTCCGGCCGCTCCGACGCCCCGGTGGTGCTGGTGGCCAACGTCCCCATCCGCGGGCCCCGGGAGGCGGTGCGGGGCCGGCGCTGAGCCCCAGGGGGCGGCGCCGGACCGTGGCCATGGCGTGGGGGGCCGGGCAAGGTCCGGCCCGGCGGCTCATCTCCGGCACCGACTGGACGCTGGTGGGCGTGGCCGCCGGGCTGGGGCTGGTGGGGCTGGTCATGGTCTACTCCGCCACCCGCTCGTGGGTGGTGGGGGACCCGACGTACTACCTGCGCCGGCAGGCCCTCAACCTGGCGGTGGGGCTGGGGGGCCTGGCGGCCGCGTGGCTGTACGACTACCGGCGGCTGCTGAGGCTGGGCTACGGGCTTTACGGGCTTACCGTGCTCCTGCTGGTCGCGGTGCTGGCGGCGGGCCGCCGGGTGGCGGGCACCCAGGGCTGGCTGGTGCTGGGCCCCTTCTCGCTGCAGCCGGCCGAGCTGGCCAAGGTGAGCCTGGTGGTGGCCCTGGCCCGCTACCTGGGAGACCGCCGGCCGCCGGAGCAGTGGCCCCAGCTGGCGGTACCCCTGGCCCTGACGGCCGGGGTGGCGGGGCTGGTACTGCTGCAGCCGGACCTGGGGACGGCGGTGGTTTTCGGGGTCATCCTCCTGGGGATGCTGTATGTGGCTCAGGTGCCGGCACGCATCCTGGCCTGGATGGTAGGCATCGGCGCGGCCGGCGTGGCCCTGGCGGTGCTGGCCAGCTGGTACGGGTGGGTGGAGGTGCTGAAGCCCCATCAGATCCAGCGGCTGGCCGTCTTCCTGGATCCGGAGGCCCACCGGCAGGGGGCGGGCTGGAACGTGACCCAGTCGCTGATCGCCATCGGCTCCGGGCGGCTCTTCGGGCAGGGGCTGTTCAGGGGGCCACAGACGCAGCTGGCCTTCGTGCCGGCCCGCCACACCGACTTCATCTTCGCGACGCTGGGGGAGGAGCTGGGCTTCTTCGGCGCGGCGGCGGTGCTGGCGGCATACGGTGTGCTGCTGAGGCGCTGCGTGGCGGTGGCCAGCACGGCCAGGGACCGGGGCGGGGCCCTTCTGGCCGCGGGGGTCGCGGTGATGCTGGGCTTCCACGTGGTGGTCAACATCGGCATGACCCTGGGCCTGGCCCCGGTCATGGGCATCCCCCTGCCCCTGCTCAGCTACGGCGGCTCCCACCTGCTGGCCGCCCTGAGCGCGGTGGGGCTGGTGGCCGGCGTGGGCGCCCGCCGGCTGGGCTGGTAGGGCCGGGCTGCTGGGGCGGGCGCGGACCGCATAGAGTCTTGGACGAGTCCGAAGTCCTGGCGGGTCCGCGCGGAGGTGGCCAGCGCCGTTGTGCCCGTCCGGCCTGCGGGTCCGGCTGCACCCGACCCTGCTGCTGCTGATGGGCCTCATGCTGGCGGCGGGCCGGGGCGGCCGGGCCGCGCTGCTCTTCCTGGCCGTGCTGCTCCACGAAGTGGGCCACGTGGTGGCGGGGCGCCGTGAGGGCATCGCGGCCCGGGACGTGGCCCTGATGCCCTTCGGCGGCGTCGCCTACCTGGACGAGGCGGAGCTGGCGGAGCCCCGGGTGGAGCTGCGGGTGGCCGTGGCGGGGCCCCTGGCCAACCTGGCGGCGGCGGCCGTGCTGGCCGCCCTGGCCTGGCTTCTGGGGCGAGGCCTGACGGCCTTGCCGGGGGCGGCGGGGCCGGCGCTGGAGGCGGTGAGCCAGGGGCTGCGCGGGTGGGCGTGGGATCACCTGGGGCTGGGGCTGTTCAACCTGCTGCCCGCCTTCCCCCTGGACGGCGGGCGGCTGCTGCGGGCGGCCCTGGCCCGGAGGCTGGGCTTCCGGCGGGCGACCCGCCTCGCGGCGCGGCTGGGGGAGGTGGCGGGGGCGGTGATGGCCGCGCTGGGCGCGGTCGGGTACGGGCTGGCAGGGGTGGGGCTGGGGGCCGTGGCCATGGGGCTGGTGGTGGTGTATGCTGCTCGGATGGAGCGGCGCCGCGCCCCGGGCACCTGGGTGCGCTACCTGGCCGGCCGGCTGGAGAAGGAGGCGGAGGCCGCGGGGGGCGTGTCCGAGGGGCGCGTGCTGGTGGCCCCCGAGCAGACGCCCGTCAAGGAGGTGGCGCTGCGCCTGCTGCCGGGCCGGCGGCACCTGGTGGTCGTCACGGATCGCTGCGGGCGGCTGGTGGGGTTGACGGGGGAGCGGGAGGTGGTGGAGGCTCTCATCGAGCGCGGCATCGGCACACCCCTTTCCGGCGTTCCCTATCGAAGGGTGTGAGCGCCGCGGTGGAGGTCCGGGGGAAGGTGACAGGAGCTGAACGGGGGAGATGGTGCGGGAGATCCTGATCAACGTCAACCACGGCGAGACGCGCGCCGCGGTGCTGGAGGAC
>DATCKV010000119.1:0-5019 GCA_036564285.1 Limnochordales bacterium | reverse complement strand
CGGGGCGGGGCTCAGGCCCTTCGCCCAAGGCTGCCTCCCCTCCTCGCCGGCGCCTTCTTTATGGGGCCGGCCGACGGATCCCTGCCGCCTTCGAGACGGTTCGAGCCTCCGCCGGCGCCGACTCGGCCAGGATCTCGCCCGCCAGGTAGAGGGAGCCGCAGACGGCCACCACGTCGTCGGGCTCGGCCAGCTCCAGGGCCCGGGCCGCCGCCGGGTTGTGAGCGCCGTCCACCACCACCGTGGGGTGCTGACGCAGCACGTGGAAGCGGCCCGGCCAGCGCACCTGCTCCAGGCCCCTCGCCACGCTGTCGGGGCCGGTGGGCCAGCCCCTCGCCCGCAGCCGGTCGGCGCACGCGGCCGCCACCGCCCCGTTGAGCAGCTGGTGGCGCCCCGCCAGGGCCACCCGCAGCCCCTCCAGCCTGCGCCCCTCGGGCGTCGCCACGTCCAGCCGCCCTCCCGACAGCCCCTCGCACCGCCCCGACCAGCGGTAGAGCTGCGCCCCCGCCATGACCGGCGCACCCTCGCCCACCTCGAAGAGGGGCGCCCCCAGCTCCTGAGCCCGCTCCTGGATGACGGGGGCTGCCTCAGGGGGTGGCGACGCCACCACGGCGTCGGCCCCCGGCTTCAGGATGCCCGCCTTCTCCGCCGCGATGGCCGCCAGGGTGCCGCCCAGCACCTGGGTGTGGTCCAGGCCCAGGGAGGTGACGACGCACACCTCGGGGCGCCGCACCACGTTGGTGGCGTCCAGGCGCCCGCCCAGCCCCACCTCCACGACCGCCAGCTCCACCCCGGCCTGGGCGAAGACCCAGAAGGCCATGGCGGTGGCGAACTCGAACTGGGTGGGGGGCTCCGCCGCCCCCAGCGCCTCCACCGCCGCCTGCACGGCCCGGTACGCCTCCAGCAGCGCTTCGTCGCCGATGGGCTCGCCGTCCACGGCGATGCGCTCGTTGAAGCGCACCAGGTGGGGCGACGTGTACAGCCCGGTGCGAAGGCCGGCCGCCCGGGCGATGGCGGCGATCATGGCAGCCGTGGAGCCCTTGCCGTTGGTGCCGGCCACGTGCACGACCCCGGCCCGCCGCTCCGGGTGGCCCAGCCGCTCCAGCAGGGCCTCCATCCGCTCCAGGCCCAGCCGCATCCCGAAGCGGGCCAGGTGGCCCAGGTACGCCAGGAACGCCTCGTACTCCGACACGGCCCCGTCAGCGCCCCAGCCGGCGCAGCTGCTCCATCTGCTGGGCCAGCCGGGCCCGGCGCTCCTGGGCCTCTTCCCGCTTGCGGCGGGTCGCCTCCACCACCTCGCGGGGCGCCCGCTCCACGAAGTCGGGCCGGGCCAGCATCGCCTCCCAGCGCGCCAGCAGCTGCTCCACCTCGGCCAGCTCCTTGCCCAGCCGCCCCAGCTCCGCCTCCACGTCCACCAGCC
The DNA here is from genome assembly GCA_036564285.1 of Limnochordales bacterium. Lineage (GTDB taxonomy): Bacteria > Bacillota > Limnochordia > Limnochordales > Geochordaceae > Geochorda. The sequence goes on along the minus strand of DATCKV010000119.1, from coordinate 3,602 downwards.
CGGCCAGCGGCACGAACACCTCCACCCGGGGCCCCGCCACCGCCGGCACCGCATCGGCCGGGCGGCGGTCTGACGGGGCTTCGATGGCCAGCTCCGACAGCCCGGCCAGGCGGCGGATGGCGTCGGCGTGGCGCTCCAGCAGGGCCCGCTCGGGCTCGGGCGCCCAGACCCGGGCCGGGATCCGCCGGCCCACGGGCACCCCCTTCTCGGCCCGCACGCTGCGGATGGCGCGGATGACGTCCATCACCTGGCGCATCTGGGCCTCCGCCTCGTCATCCACGAGGCGGGCGTCGGGCCGAGGCCACGCCGCCCGCATCACCGTGGCCCCCTGATGGGGCAGCCGCTGCCATATTTCCTCGGTGATGAAGGGCATGAAGGGGTGCAGCAGCCGGGCTGTCTGCTCCAGCACGTACCACAGCACCACCGCCGTGCGCTCCCGCTCGCCCGGCTCCGCCTCCGGCGCCAGGCCGGGCTTGGCCAGCTCGATGTACCAGTCGCACAGCTCGTCCCAGGCGAAGTCGTACAGCGCCCGAGCGGCCTCGCCCATCTCGTAGCGCTCCAGGAGCTCGGTCACCTCCTGGATGCGCCGCTGGAGCCGGGAGAGGATCCACCGCTCGGGCAGCGCCAGCTCGCGCCGCTCCGCCCACTGCACGATGCGCTCCGCGGAGAAGGCGCCGTCCCGGGGCAGGCGCATGAGGGCGAAGCGGGCCGCGTTCCAGAGCTTGTTGGCGAAGTTGCGGCTGGCCTCCACCCGCTCGGGGTGCCAGCGCACGTCGTTGCCCATCCCCACCCCCATGACCAGGGTGAGGCGCAGCGCGTCGGCGCCGTACTCCTCGATGATCTCCAGGGGGTCCACCCCGGTGCCCTTGGACTTGCTCATCTTGCGGCCCAGCGCGTCGCGCACCAGCCCGTGGAGCACCACGTCCCGGAAGGGCACGTCGCCCATCATCTCCAGGCCCATCACCATCATGCGGGCCACCCAGAAGAAGAGGATGTCGAAGCCGGTCACCAGCACCGAGGTGGGGTAGTAGAAGGCCAGCTCCGGGGTGCGCTCAGGCCATCCCAGGGTGGAGAAGGGCCACAGCGCCGAGCTGAACCAGGTGTCGAGCACGTCGGGATCCTGCTCGATGCGGGCGCTGCCGCAGTGGGCGCAGGCCGAGGGGTCCTCCACGCTCACCGTCTCCCGGCCGCAGTCGGCGCAGTACCAGACGGGGATGCGGTGGCCCCACCACAGCTGCCGGGAGATGCACCAGTCCCGCACGTTCTCCATCCAGTGGAAGAAGTGGCTCTCGAAGCGCGGCGGCAGCAGCCGCACCCGGCGCTCCCGCACGGCCCGGATGGCCGGCTCGGCCAGGGGCTTCATGCGCACGAACCACTGCTTGGAGATCAGGGGCTCCACCACGGTGCCGCAGCGCTGGCAGTGGCCCACCGCGTGGCGGTGGGCCTCCTCCCGCACCAGGTAGCCCTGGCGGCGCAGGGCCTCCACCACCCGGCGGCGGGCCTCCTCCCGGTCCAGGCCCGCGAACTCCGCCGGCGCCGCGTCGGTGATGCGCCCCCGCTCGTCGATGACCTTCACCGCCTCCAGGCCGTGGCGACGGCCGATCTCGAAGTCGGTGGGGTCGTGGGCCGGGGTCACCTTCACGGCGCCCGTGCCGAAGCTCATGTCGACGGCCTCATCGGCCACGATGGGCAGCCTGCGCCCGACCAGCGGCAGCACCGCAGCCTTTCCGATGAGGGGCAGGTAGCGGGTGTCCTGGGGGTGCACCGCGACGGCCGTGTCGCCCAGCATGGTCTCGGGGCGGGTGGTGGCCACCGTGATGTCGCCGCTGCCGTCCTCCAGCGGGTAGCGCAGGTACCAGAGGCGCCCCTCGGTCTCCTCGTGCTCCACCTCCAGATCCGACAGCGCCGTCTGGCAGCGAGGGCACCAGTTGATGATGTAGTCGCCGCGGTAGATGAGGCCCTTGCGGTACAGGTGCACGAAGACCTCCCGCACCGCCCGGGAGCAGCCGGGATCCATGGTGAAGCGCTCCCGGCTCCAGTCGCAGGAGGAGCCCAGCCGGCGCAGCTGCTGGGTGATGATGCCGCCGTAGCGCTCCTTCCAGGCCCAGACCCGCTCCAGGAACTTCTCCCGGCCCAGGTCGTGGCGGCTCTTGCCCTCCCGCGCCAGCTCGGCCTCCACCACCACCTGGGTGGCGATGCCCGCGTGATCGGTGCCCGGCACCCACAGCGTCGAGTAGCCCTGCATGCGCCGGAAGCGCACCAGGATGTCCTGCAGGGTGTTGTCCATGGCGTGGCCCATGTGCAGCGAGCCCGTCACGTTGGGCGGCGGGATGACGATGCAGAAGGGCGGCCGAGACGGGTCCGGGTCGCCCCTGAAGTACCCGCTGGCCTCCCAGTGGGCGTACCACCGGGGCTCGATGCGGCTCGGATCGTACACCGGCGGCAGCAGGTGCCCGTCCTCCGGCCCTGCCGCCGGGGCCGCCGGCACCTCCGCCGGCGCCGGGCGGCCGGCGCTGCCGCCATCGGCTTCACCGCGCATGGCGATGCGGCCACCTCCTCAGGCTCCTCAAAGCGAGACCCCCTCGCCAAAGGGCGAGGGGGTCCCCGCGGTACCACCTTTGTTCCCCCGCTGCAGGCACCCGGCCCGCGGGCCGGAGCCGGGCGGGGCTCCGAAGGCTGTAACGGGCCACCCGTCCGGGCCTACCCGGCCGCCGCGGGGCGACTCCCGGCGCGCCGCTGGGCCCGGAGGCTCCGGGGCGACCTTCGGCGCCGCTGCCGCCCGGGAGCCTCGCAGCCGTGGGCTCCCTCTCTGCAGGGGGAGGCGGCGCCTACTCCTCCCCTTCCTCGCCGGCTCTCCCGCCGTCCGACCGGCCGGATCGGCGGGCTGCGCTGGATCTTAGGGCCAGCCTACCAGCCCCCCGGGCGGCTGTCAAGCGTGGAGGCGGCCGCGCCGCGCCTGCGGCAGCCTCCAACAGGAATGACGATCGATCGCCCCGAATGGTATGGGCCAAGGCCATGCCGCGCCCCCGCGCGGTTCCGGGGGGTGATGGGCCCACCCAGCTTGACGCTTCCACCGCCGTCGTCCGCTGAGAGCATGGAGTAGGGTTGGGATAGTGCATTCGGACAGTTCGCGACGGGAGGCGACGGTTGGGATGCGACGCACCAGGCACGTCCTGGAGCTGGCTGCCGCGCTCTTCGTGCTGGGCCTGGCGCTGGCAGGCGCCCTGCCCGCGGGGGCGGCGGCGGTCAAGAACCCTGATACCATCGTCAAGGCCACCTACGGCGAGCCCGAGACGCTGGATCCGGCCTTCGCGTACGACACGGCCAGCGGCGAGGTTATCTACCAGATCTACGAGAACCTCATCGACTTCGACCGCGGCGATCTGACCAAGTTCGTGCCCATGCTGGCGACGCAGGTGCCGTCGGTGCAGAACGGCCTCATCTCCCCCGACGGCAGGGTTTACCGCTTCCCCATCCGCAAGGGCGTCCGCTTCCACAGCGGCGACCTGCTGACGCCCGAGGACGTGGAGTACTCCTTCGAGCGCATCATGCTGCAGGATCGCTCGGGCGGGCCCGCCTGGATGCTGCTGGAGCCCCTGCTG
>DATCKV010000118.1:0-2076 GCA_036564285.1 Limnochordales bacterium | reverse complement strand
GGCCTGGATGGCGCCGTTGGCCGAGCCGCCCCCGTCGGTCCAGACCGCGTCGATGTTGGGGTTGGTGGCGATGTAGTTCTCCATGGCCCGCTTGGCCTTGTCGTAGGCCCAGTCCACCCAGTTGGGGCCCAGGATGCGGATCCCCGGGTACTGCATGAAGACCCGCGAGGCGCCCCGCCAGCGGTTGACCGCCGAAGAGGTGCCGGCGATGCCGCCCAGGGCCACCACCGTGCCCCGGCCGCCCAGGTACTCCGCGATGCCCCGGGCCATGAAGGCGCCCAGCTCCTCCTGGTCGGCCAGCAGGGTGAAGATCTTGTCGCTCTGCACCACGTTGTCGAAGGTGACCACGGGGATGCCCCGCTCCATGACCCGCTCCACCACCGGGGCCAGGGCCGTGGGCGAGGCAGCGGTGATGAGCAGGGCGTCGACGCCCTTGGCCACCAGGTCCTCCACGTCGGCGATCTGCTTGGGGATGCTGCCGCCCGCGTCGGTGATGTAGTAGGCGCGAATCAGGTCCCGATGCCGCTCGACGGCGGCCTTGAACTCCTCCACCATCGCCACGCGCCACGAGTTGACGACGGAGATGTTGCTGAGCCCGATGACGTAAGGCGGCGACTTCTTGAAGCGGGCCGTGTCGACCAGATCGGACTGGGCCGCCGCCGCGCCCCCCGCCAGCCACAGCCCGAGCAGGGCGCCCAGCACCAGCCCGGCTACCCAGCGCAACCTGAGCGCACCGTGCATCGTCGTCTTACCTGCCCCCCGTGCATGCGATGTCCCGTTCAGCTTCGCCTGCCGTACCGCGCCTATCCCGCGGCAGGGGCGCCCGGAGCAGGGGCTGCGACGTGCCGGCCGTCGCCCGCAGCCGGCTGCAGCCCTGGCCCGGCGTAGCCCAGCGCCCGGGAGATGGCCCGGGCGGCTCGGACCACGTGGCGCCCCATCTCGTCGACCCGATCCGGGGTGAACGAGAAGATGGGGCCCGATACGCTGATGGACGCCACCACCTTTCCTGAATGGCCGTAGACGGGCGCGCCGACGCAGCGGATGCCCTCTTCGTTCTCCACGTCGTCGACGGCGTAGCCCCGGGCCCGGGTGGCCTCCAGGTCCGCCCGCAGGGCCTGCGCGCTGGCCAGGGTCCGGGCGGTGCGCTGCTCGAAGCGGGTGCGGGCCAGCACCGCCTCCAGCTCGGCCTCGGGCAGCGCGGCCAGGATGGCCTTGCCCAGGGAGGTGGAGTAGGCCGGGCTCCGGGTGCCCACGAAGGAGGCCATGCGGAGGTTGGCGGGGGAGTCCAGCTTCTCGATGTAGACCACCTCGGTCCCGTCCAGCACCGCCATGTGCACCGTCAGCCGCGTGGCATCCCGCAGCTCCAGCAGGTATGGCCGAGCGACGTCGCGCAGGTCCAGCCTCGCCAGCACCCGGCCGCCCAGCTCCAGCAGCCGCAGGCCCAACCGGTAGCGCATCCCGTCGGGCCCCAGCTCCACCAGCCCGGCCCGGCGCAGCGTGGTCAGCAGGCGGTGCACGGTGGCCTTGTGCAGGCCCGTGGCCCGGGCCAGCTCCGAGACCCCGGCGTCGGCCCGGGCCAGCACGTCCAGCAGGCGCACCGCGCGCTCCACCGCCTGGACGGTCTGCGGGCCGGCGCGGCTGTCTCGCATCGCAAGATCCCCGTTCCCGTATCGGGGCTCCGCATTTCGACGACGTGCCATGCGATTCCTCCTATCGATAACGGTTCCCCACGCCGGCAGCTGCTCCGGCCGCCGGGCGCTCGGCGGCCACCGGGCAACCCAAACACAGAAGGGGGCGGCCGATGGCCGGTGCCGCCGGCCCCCGGCCGCCCCCCGACGCGGCAGGCTCGCACCCGGCTCAGTAGAGGAACATGGGCATGCCCAGGAAGTCCTGGACCTTGGGGCGGTAGTTCTCCACGTCGTAGAGCTTCTCCACGTCCACCCGCTTCTTGCCGGCCATCACCTCGGAGATGGGCACGGTGGTGTACTTGCCGTCCCGCAGGGCCACCATCTTGCCCGTCTCGCCCCGCTGAATCAGCTGCACGGCCAGGTTGCCGAAGGACATGGCGACCATCCG
>DATCKV010000117.1:0-2750 GCA_036564285.1 Limnochordales bacterium | reverse complement strand
CAGGGTCAGCACCAGCGTCATGGTGCGGCCGTTGCGGAAGATCTGCAGGAGCACCTGGTCACCGGGCTTGTAGCGGTCCAGCTCGTTGACCACGTCGTCGGCCGTCTGGATCTGCTTCTGGCCCATCCGGCGGATGACGTCGTAGACCTGCAGCCCCGCCTTGTCCGCGGGCGAGCCGCTCACCACGGTGCTGACCAGGGCGCCGTTGGTGTCGGGCAGGCCCAGGTAGCGGGCCAGGCGGCTGTCGATGTCCTCCAGCAGCACGCCCATGTAGGCCCGCCGCTGCGGCTGGCCGGCCTGGGCGATGAGGTCCTGCAGGACCCGCTTGGCCTCGTTGATGGGGATGGCGAAGCCGATGTTCTGACCCTGCGCGTTGACGGCCGTGTTGATCCCGATGACCTCGCCGGCGATGTTGACCAGCGGTCCGCCGGAGTTGCCGGGGTTGATGGCGGCGTCGGTCTGAAGCAGGTTCTGGTACTGGCGCCAGCGGCCGGCGTCCTGGTCGAAGACCCGGATCTGGCGGCCCTTGGCGCTGACCACGCCCACGGTGACGGTGTGCTCCAGCTGCTCGCCGTACGGGTTGCCGATGGCGATGACCCACTCGCCCGGGCGGGTGCGGTCCGAGTCACCCAGCTTCACCACGGGCAGCTTGGCCAGGCCTCGGGGCTTGTCGATCTTGAGCACGGCCAGGTCCAGGCTGTAGCTGGTCCCCACCAATCGGGCCGGCACCTCGCCGGTGAAGTCGGGCGTGGAGATCTTGACGGTGATCTTCTGGTTGTCGCCGACGTTGCCCACCACGTGCTGATTGGTGAGGATGTAGCCGTCCTCGGAGATGATGAAGCCCGTGCCCGCGCTGGTCTGCTCGGGGCTGGGCATCTGGCCGAAGAAGAACTCGAAGAAGGGGTCCCGGGCCACCTGCGGCGGCTGCGGGAAGGTGGCGGAGATGAAGACGACCGCGGGACTCACCTGTTCGGCGATGTCGGCCAGGATGTAGGGGTTGCCGATGCCGGGCGCCTCGACCGTCACGGCCTGCGGGATGGTCGAGGCGGGCGCCTGCGTGTCGCGGCTCTGGGCGGCCAGCCGGACGTCCAGCGCGGTGGTGGTCACCAGGCTGCCCGCCAGGAAGCTGACGGCCGCCAGCACGGCCAGTCCCGCAAGCCTCCACCACCGGCCGCGCCGCTTCTCCAACTCCATCGAAACCTCTCCCCCTTCGCGGCATCCCTCCACAGGCCGGATTATACCGTCGCCCACCGCGGTGACGGACGTCAAACGCTGGGCGGCGTGCCACCCGGACCGGGAGCCTCGGCGCTGGGCCGCTCCTCCAGAATCTATCGCACCGCGCTGTCAGGAGCCGGCCCATCGGCGCCGCCCGGCCCGTAGACCTCCACCTCGGCCACCCACATCAGGTCCGGGCGGCCGGCGGGGCCTCCGCCCGCGGGCTGCACCAGGCGCAGCTTCCCGACGGTGATCGGCGCGAACGTGATGGAGGTGCGGGCGATGCGGTTGGAGGGCTCGGCCTCGTACGCCCAGAGGGTCTCCCACCGCCCCTCCGGCTCCAGGTACGCCTCCACCCGCAGCCGGCTCGAGGGGAAGAACCGCCCCCTGTCCAGGGCCCAGTATATGTCGACCTGCGTCACGACCTGGGGGCGCGGCCAGCGCAGCTCCACCCAGTGGTCCGTGGGGCGCTCGGCCGAGGCCCAGGCCACCTCAGCCCACCGCCCCACCTCAGGCACGTCGTTGCGCTGCCCGTCGTTGAGGGGGGCGGGGGAGTAGCCGCGGAAGGAGGAGTCGACCTCCACGGCGGCCGAGCGCGCCAGGTTGGGACCGGCGGGCGTGCCGGCGGGGGCCGGCGCGACGGCGGGCCGGGGCAGCGGCTGCGGCGGGAGGGAGGGCAGGGCCGCCATCTCGTCGCGCAGCCGGGGTGGGTGGGCGGCCGGGCGGGCGAAGGGCCCCTGGGCCAGGGCCTCCCGCAGCGGCAGGCTCAGGTACGACGTGCTGAAGAGCACGACCCCGCCGAAGCCGCCCTGCCGGACGGCCTCCACCTGGGCCGGCAGGGTGTCGGGCCGGGTCGCGAACAGCGCGAGGCCGGGGGCGATCCGCACCCGCAGGGCGTCGGGCGCGCGCCAGGCCGCCAGGGCGTCCAGCTCGGCCGAGACGGTGGCCAGCACGTCCTGCAGGTTGGCCTGCGACGAGGTGTAGGCCATGGGGACGGCCAGGTCGATGAGGCCGTCGGCCAGCCACGCCATCCAGTCCTGCAGGTGCATGAGGCGCGCCTGCACCCGCTCGGGCAGCACCGCCGCCGACAGCAGCGCCCCGGGGGCCGCGGCCTGCACCGCGTCGCGCACCGCCTGCACCAGGGCCGTCACCTGCGACTCCCGCCAGCGCTTCCAAGCCTCCGACTCGGCGGGCGAGAGGCTGGCCGGGTCCCGTCCTGTCAGGTCGATGCCGGTCTCCCGGCGGAAAGCCGTAAGGGCGTGCTCCGAGTAGCCGAAAGGGTCATGCAGCTCGTCGTTGTAGCGGACGTAGTCGAGGTGGATGCCGTCGACCCCGTACGCGCTCGCCACCCGGGCGGCCTCCTGCGCCAGCCAGGCCCGCACCTCGGGACGGCCGGGATCGAGCCACGCCATCCGGGAGCCGCTGCGGGCGAAGGGGCTGCCGTCGGCGCTGCGGTCGGCCCACTCCGGGTGGGCGGCCAGCAGGGGGCTGGTCTCCCCGTGGACCGAGGCCCCCAGCATCCACATCCAGGCGTG
>DATCKV010000116.1:0-2967 GCA_036564285.1 Limnochordales bacterium | reverse complement strand
CTATCCCCTCTTCGACCGCTTTTACGCGGAGCGGTTCGACAGCCTGCGCACGCATGCGCCCGCCCACCCCCTGGCCCGGGGGGCCGTCGAGGCGGCCCTCCGTATGGGTATGCGGGTGGTGGTGGCCACCAACCCCGTCTTTCCCGAGGCCGCCATCCGGCGGCGCCTGGGGTGGGCGGGGCTGGCCGACGTGCCCTTCGAGCTGGTGACGACCATGGAGAATTCGCACGCCTGCAAGCCGCACCCGGAGTATTTCCTGGAAATCGTCGAACGCCTGCGGGTGCCCCCCGAGCGGTGCGTCATGGTAGGCAACGACCGCGACGAGGATCTGGTGGCGGCGCGGCTGGGGATGCGCACCTTCTGGGTGACGGACCTGCCCATCGACCGTGGCATCTCGCAGGTCGTGCCCGACGGCCATGGGCCTCTGGCGAGCGTGCCGGAGTGGCTGGCCGCGCTGGCGCGGCCCGACGGGCGCTGCTAAGCTGGAGAGGGGAGGCGACCAGGGGTCCGGTGGCCCAGAGGCAGCTGTCGGCATCCGAACTGCAGGCCCTGGTGAGGCTGCTCGGCGACAGCGACGAGCGCACGGTGCGCGTCGCGCGCTCGCGGCTGTTGGAGGCCGGCTCGGACGCGGTGCCCTGGCTCCATGCGGCGGCCACCGCGGAGCCCGACCCTGTGGTGAGGGGGAGGGCGCGGCTGCTGCTGGAGGAGGTGCGCTTCCGCATCCTCAAGGAGCGGCTGCGGGCCCTGGCGCGGCAGGACGACCAGGCCTTCGACCTGGAGGACGGCCTCTTCGCGGTGGCCCGGGCCCGCTACCCGGACCTGGACGAGGCGTCTTACCGGCAGCGGCTGCGGGCCCTGTGGGAGGAGCTGCAGCGGCGCCGGGTGGGCCGCATGTCGCCTCCCGAGGCGGCCGCCGCCGTCAACCGCTACTTGTTCCACGAGCTGGGGTTCAAGAGCAACGAGGCGCATTACTACGACCCCGACAACGTCTGCATCAATCAGGTGCTGGACCGCCGTCTGGGCGTATCGACGTCGCTGGCGGCCCTCTACCTGGTGGTGAGCCGCCGGGCCGGCTTCGATGTGGCGGCGGTGGCGGTGCCGGGGCACGTGGTGGTGGCCGTGCCCGGGCCGGTGGCGTTTTGGGTGGATCCGGCCCGCAGCGGGCGCGTGCTGTCGCGCCACGACCTGGCGGCCTTCGCGGCCGAGGGCGGCCAGGGCTTCGACGAGAGCATGCTGGAGCCGGTGCCGGACCGCAAGCTGGTGGAGCGCATGCTGGCCCACCTGATGCGGGTGTACGCGCTGACCTCCCAGGCGGTGGCCGCCCAGCGCATCGAGGAGCTGATGCGCGCCTTCACGGGAAGCGGCGCCGAGGAGTCCTCCCGCGCCCCCGGCCTGCCCCGCGCCGGTGAGGCGGGCGCGGCCGACGAGCATGGCAGCCCGGGCTGAGGTGGGCGGGGCCCAGGGCCGGCCAGGGGTCGTGGCCGTCGGCTCCGCCAACCCCGCCAAGGTGCAGCCTACGGCCGACGTGCTTCAGCGGCTCTTCGGTCCCTGCCGCGTCGAGCCCGTGGCCGTCGACAGCGGGGTCCCAGCCCAGCCCCTCTCCCTGGCGGAGACCCGGCGCGGGGCCGAGCGGCGTGCCCGTGCGGCCCTGGCGGCGGTGCCGGAAGCCGCCTGGGGCGTGGGCGTCGAGGGGGGCGTCCACGTCGACGAAGAGGGCCGCGGCTGGCTGGTGACCGTCGCCGCCGTGGCGGACCGGCGCGGGGTCGTCACCATCGGCGAGGGGTTGCGCCTGGTGCTGCCCGAGCCCATGGTGAGCGCCCTGCGGGAGGGTCGAGAGCTCGCCGAAGTGGTCGACGCCTGGTTCGGCGTCACGGGCGCACGCACCGATCCCGGGGCGGTGGGGCTGCTCACCCGGGGGCTCGTCACCCGGCGCCACCTGGTGGCCGACGCGGTGGCGGCGGCGCTGGTGGCGCGCCTGCATCCGGACCTCTATGCCCTCGACACCGGGGCCCCGCCCTGATACCCTGGGGCGAGGGGGTCCGACGACGATGCCGTGGCTGGGTACGGTGGACTCCAGCCACTGGACGGCCGACTTCCGGCTGGCCAGACTCCTGGAGTACGTGTATGCCAAGACCGGCAGGCGCCAGCCCGTGGTGGTCGTCGGGCTGGGGCTGTCGCTGGATCGCCCGGGCAGCGTCGGGCCCACCGTCGCCACCGAGCTGGCCAAGGTCTACCCGTACGTCTTCGGCCAGGAGGGCCACCCCGTGGCTCGCCACAACCTGGAGGCCGTCTTCTTCCGCATCACCCAGGAGTTCCCGCAGTCGTTCATCATCGTGGCCGACGGCACGTCGGGGGAGAGCGAGGAGGACGGCCACGTCATCGCCTGGTCTGCCACCGTGGAGCCCGACGAAGACTTCCTGGCGGCCCGCCAGGCGCTGGGGGCAGCCGCAGGTGCCGGGCGTCGGAGTTTCCCCAGCGCGCTCGACGAGCGGCAGGTGCCCCGCACGGCCACGCTGGGCACCGACATCGCCACGCTGCCGGCTCAGGTGGGCCTCATCGGCGTGGTAGGGCCCGTGGTCGGGCCGGCCTCCGTGCACAACCGCCGGTTCGCGGCCACCTGCGACGCGATCATCGACGGCATCCTGCGCTTCTTCTATCGCACCGGCCAGCTCCTTTGAAGCGGCGCGGCCTCCGGGGCCCCGGGCGCCCGCCACGGGCGGAGGGAAGCCCTGGCCTTTGCCGAAAGCCTCTCCCGAGCCTGTCCGCCCCGGTGGGTGGGGCGGCGGCATCCCTGGCGGCGAGGGGGGCCGGCCTGTGGCCTCGGCAGTGGAATTCCTGGAGAAGGTCGCGCAGCGCATCAACGCCCAGCCGGAGCGGCTGGGGGTGGCCAGCGCCGCCTTTCAGTTCACCCTGACGGGCGATGGGGGCGGCACGTGGACCATGCAGGTGCAGGGAGGCAAGGCCACG
>DATCKV010000115.1:0-6633 GCA_036564285.1 Limnochordales bacterium | reverse complement strand
GGCGCCCGGCGCGCACAGCGGCACGCCCCGCCGGCGGATCGCGTCTTCGTCCAGCGCGCAGTGCCACGCAGGGGCCGAGACGGGCGGCGGCACGGGCGAGCGGGGCAGGCCCCGCCGCGTCCTCAGGCCCAGCCGGTCCATCTGGCGCTCCACGGCCGCGATCACGTCGCCGGGCGCGATGGCCCGCATGCAGGGCGCTGGCTGCTCCGCCAGCGAGGCGTAGCTGAGGTACTGGCGGCTGCCCCCCAGCCACCGGAAGCACGGGCTGCAGGGGACCTCCTTGCGCACCACCACGTCGTGCGGCCCCAGGGGCCCGAAGTTGCCCGGGTCCGTGGGGCCGAACAGCGCGACCACCGGGGTCCCCACAGCCTGGGCGATGTGCATGGGCGCGGAGTCGTTGCCGATGAAGAGGTCGCACTGCTCCAGGATGGCCGCCGTCTGCTTCAGGCTTGTCCGCCCCGCGGCCACCAGGGGCTCCGCCAGGCGGCACTCCTCGACGATGGCCTGGGCCAGCGGCACGTCGTCGGGGCCGCCCACCACCACCACCTGGGCGCCGTACTGGCCGGCCAGGTAGTCGGCCACGTGGGCGAAGCCCGAGGTCGGCCACCGCTTGGCCGGGAAGTGGCGACCGCCGGGATGGATGGCGACCCGCAGCAGGGGAGGCGGCCCGGCCGACGCCAGGAAGCTTCGGGCCCACTGCCGGTCCGCCTCGCTCAGCGGCATCTCCATCCGGCGCCCGTCGGGCTCGGCCCCCAGGGCCGCCACCACGTCGAGGCAGTAGTCGATGGCGTGGCGCTCCCGCCGGTCCGGCACCGGCGAGGTGTAGAACCAGCCCAGGGTCTGGCTGTTGAAACCGACCCGCACCTGCGCCCGGGTGAACAGCGTCAGCCAGCTGCCGATGTTGGAGAGCCCCACCACCGCGTCGAAGTCCTCGTCGGCCAGCGCGGACAACAGCCGCGGCAGCCGCAGGCCGCTGCGGCACAGGATGAGCCGGTCCAGGTGGGGATTGCCCTCCAGGACCTCCCGGTTGGCCGTCCACGTCACGTCCGCGATGTAGGCGTGGGGGAAGCGCCGGCGCAGCGCCCGGATGGCGGGCGTGCCGAAGAGAGTGTCGCCGATGGGGCACAGCTGCAGCACCAGGATGCGGTCGATCCGCGGCGTCTCGGGCGGTGCGCCCTGCATCGGTCTGCCTCCGAGATCAGCCTTCCGGCCGCCACCAGATTAGCAGAGACCGCCTCCCCCGGGCAAGCGGACGATGGAAATCTCTTACTCCCGCACCACGAACAGACGGGTGCCGGCCGGCAGCGGGGCCGTCTCCTCCTGGGCCCCCAGGGCCGGGTTGGTGGCCAGCAGGCGCTGGGCCGGGGTCTGGTAGCGCCGGGAGAGCTTCCACAGCGTGTCGCCCGGCTGGGTCACCACCAGGAAGATGGAGGGCCGCCGCTCGCCCGCGGCCCGCACCGTCACCGCCTCAGCCACCACCTCCTGCGAGACGGCCAGGCGCGCCTCCACCGCGCAGGTGCCCGAGACCGTGAACTCCACCGTCTGCCGGCTGATGAGGTCCGCCTCCACCGCCAGCGCCGCCAGGGTGGCGCTCACCTCGGCCTCGGGCTTCAGGTCCGGCACCGAGACGGTCTGCTCCAGGCTGACCGCCCCCGGCCAGAAGGCGAAGACCAGGCCCGGCGCCCGGGCGTCGGGCTTGTAGGGGAGGTAGTAGGCCCACGGCGTCAGGGAGGCCGTCACGTGCACCCGGCCGGCGTCAGGCCGCAGCGAGATGCTGTCCACCTGCACGCCGCTCCAGACGAGGCGCTCCACGGGGGGCAGAGGCCCGGCGATCTCCACCGTGCCCCCCGCGGTGAACGTGCGCCGCCCCTCGCCGGCCGGGCTGTCCAGCCGCAGCTGCACCTTGCGGGTCTCGACGGCCGCCGGCCCCGAGGCCCGGATGTCGGCCACGGCCGGCACGCTGCGCACCGCCCACGCCTGCACCTCCACGTCCACCTGGCAGGTGACGTAGACCAGGCCGTCGGCGGGCAGCAGCCGCACCACGGCATCAGCGGTGCGGGCCTGCGCCCGCAGCCGGCTGCCGGGGCCCACGCCCTCCATAGGCAGGGTGGTCTCCCACCCCTCCGCGCCGGTCCACGTGGCCAGCTGCACGTCCCACAGGCGTGCGGGCCGGACGGCGGCCGCCGACTCGGGCTCGGGGTCGCCGGCCGCCTGGTCGCCCTCTGGCGCGCCGGGCGCCTCCGGGTGGCGCTGGACCGCGTAGAGCAGGGCGAAGGCGGTCTCCCCCCGCACCAGTACCTCGCCGGGGCGGGCCTCGGTGCCGGTGATGACGGGCTCCACCTGGAGGTCCAGCACCCGCAGCCGGGCTGCCGCCCCTCCCGGGAGGTCCAGGCCGTGGGCCTCCTCCAGAGCCAGCCGGGTCCGCTGGCCGCCCTGGAAGAGGCTGAGGCGCAGGGTGGCATGGGCGGCCTCCACGCGGTCCGGCGGGGTGGCGGTCACCTGGCTGACGGCGGTGGTGGTCTCGTTGACGACCCCCGTGAGGTTCACGCCCACCACCGCATCCACGTCCGCGGTGCGGCCGTCTGCCCGGAACCGGCCGTCGACGTCCCGCACCTGCACGGCCGCCTCCCACCGGGCTTCGGCCCCGTCGGGTGGCAGCTCAGCCGTGGCGGTGAACGGCAGCTCCCCCTCCAGCCGGCCGCCGTAAAGCGCCCCTGCCGGATCCGGCGACTCCGAGGCGGCGGCCGCGTAGACCGCCCAGACTCGCACGACGCCCCGGGCCTCCAGGCGCCCGGCGCCCGCATCGACCGCGACCCTCTCCACCGCGGCCACGGCCCGCCACCGGATGGGCGTACCGGCGTCGGGCAGCTCGGGGGGAAGCCGCAGGGCGCCCGAGGCGGTGGCCTCGACGCTGCGGCCCTCCAGGCGGCGGGAGAGCACCAGCTCCGTCTCCCTGATCTTGACAGCCACGGACCGACGCCCCCCTCGAGGGGATTTGCCCCATGGTTATGAAGCCTCGTCCCCAAGGGAGAACCGGACCGGCGCGAAGCTGCTCTCCAGCACCGCCAGCGCCGGCTGCTCGGCCCGGTCCAGGCCGCGCAGCACCATGCCCCCCAGCCCGGCCCAGCGCACCAGCCGGGCCAGAGCGCCGACCCGCTCCGCCCCGCACCGGATCAGCACCGGCAGCCGCTCCGGAGGCTCTCCGCGCAGCCGGCGCAGCCGCAGCTGCCAGGCGGCCACCACGGCCTCCGTGCGGGTGAGGCGGCGGCGCCTGGGAGGGGCGGACGGGCGCCCCTCGCCCTCCGGCTCCACCAGCCAGGGCGACAGATCCAGGCCCAGCAGGATCTGCCAGGGCGGGCGCCACCGGCGCATGCCCCTGAGCGCGGCGCGCACGGCCCCCAGCGCGGCCTCCATCTCCGACTCGGGGCCGGGCGCCCAGACGATGACCCGCTCCGCCTCTCTCGTGCGGCGCGCCACCTCGTAGCCCCACCAGACCAGGGCGCCCCGCCGGGCAGGCGTCAGGATCCGCAGGCTCAACCAGCAGGCCATCCCGGCCCGGCGCAGACGCCTGGCCAGACGAAGCGCGCCGGGAGGCGGCACCTCCGCCGGGCCGGAGGCGCGGCCCGTGGGCGGCGCCTCCGGGGCAGCCACCGCCACCCGGCCGAGCGCCGCCAGATGCCGCAGGCCGGCCAGCCACGGCCCCTCGCCTCGAGTCCGGAGGGGGGCCGGGCGAGCAGAGGGGGCCAGGGTGACCACGGGGACGACGGGCACGGCCGTACGGCCGGCCCCCGCCAGGGCCAGCGAGGCGCCGCGAAAGTCCAGCCGACCCAGGGGATCGGCCCGCACCTGCCCCGCGGGCTCCGCCCAGGCGCTGATCCAGGCCGGGGCGCGAGCCGGATCCGGTGCGCCTTCGGCCCATCCCACCAGGAGGTGCGGCGGCCGCCCCCGGGCGCTGGCCAGCAGGGGGTCCTCCAGCAGGCGCAGCACCTGGGGCCCTGCCACGCCGTCGGCCTGCAGGCGGAAGGCCCGCTGCAGCGAGCGCACCGCGTCCTCGGTCAGCTCCCCGTACGCGCCGTCGACCTCTCCGCCGTAGAAGCCCAGCCGGGCCAGGTGCCGCTGCAGGGCCTCGACGTCGGGACCGCGGCTGCCCGGGCGCAGCAGAGCCGGACGGCGCCTCACGGCCCGGTGGAGGTCCACAGCACCCCCGCCCCTCCCACGGCGCCGCAGAAGGTGCGGATGCCCTCCATCAGCGCCATCGCCTCCCGGCATCGGGTCCAGGGGTGGGCGAAGGCCCGGGCCAGGCGCGGCTCGCTCACGAACGCGGCCTCCACCAGCGCGGCCGGACAGGGCATGCACCGCAGCACCCCCACGTTGGCCTCCCGCACCCCCCGGTGGGGGATCCCCAGGCCCCTGGCCACGGCCCCCGCCAGCGCCGCCGCCAGGCGCCGGCTCTCGTCTCGCCGGTAGAAGTAGGCCTCGGCGCCCTGCAGGGAGGGATCCGGGAAGGCGTTGTGGTGGAGGCTGACCGCCAGGTCGGCCTGAAACTGGCGGGCCCGGGCGCAGCGCTGCACCCCCGACGCCTCGACGTCGGCGGCTCGGGTCAGGGCCACGGCAGCCCCGGCCGCCTTCAGCAGGCGCGCCAGCTGGCGCGCGACGTCCAGGTTGAGCTCCTTCTCCACCAGGCCGTCGCCGTAGGTGCAGCCGGGGTCGCTGCCGCCGTGGCCGGGATCGATGAGGATGCGAAACCGGGCCAGGTGCGGGTCCGGCCGCGTGACGAACAGGGCGCCCGCCCGGCGGTCCAACCGAACGGTGGCTCCGCCGGCCACGCCCAGCGCGTCAGCGGGGAAGAGCAGCATGCCGTCGGACCAGTCGGGCGGAGCCGAGAGGGGGACGCTCCCGTCGCCCTCCACCTCGGCCCGGGGGTCGCCGCGCCGGAAGACCACGGTGCGGCCGCTGCGGGAGTCGCGCCAGCCCAGCACCTCCTCGCCGATGTCCAGGCGCGCGCCCCACCGGGAGGCGATGGGCGCGGCGTCGACCCACGCCGCACGGCCGTCCACCCTGGCGTGCCCGTCGATGAGCCGGCCGTCCAGCACGACCCGCAGCCTGCGGTGCCCATCCGGGTGAAAGCCGTTCATCCGTCCGCCCCCGCGCCCCGTGACATGCCGTTGCGGGCGATTCGTTACCACGGTATGCAGGGACCGGGGTACGGGGCAGGTCCGCCTGCCGCGGGCGGGCCGGAGGTGGCCCGGACGGGAGGGCTACTTGGTGTACTTGTCGGCCACCTTGGAGGCGCCGAAGGCGTCGGGCTTGATGCGGGCGTCGAAGCCGCTTCCCGTCACCATGCCCACCACCTCCCGGATCAGATCCCGGGTCTCCCCGTGGCGGCCGATGTCGAGGTGGATCTCGATGTCGAAGTCGGCGTACCCGTTGGCGGCCAGGCGCGACGCGAGCATGCCGGCCACCTCGAGGCTGCGGGCCGCTTCCTGGAAGATGCGCTGGCGCAGGCTGCGGCCGAAGGCCTCCCGTTCCCGGGCGTAGAAGTAGCGGGCGCCCTTGCCCACCCGGTGCACGATGATGGCAGTGACGAAGCTCGTCTGCTCGCGCAGCTGGGAGTCGGTGCCCACGATGATCCGGTAGGTGGCCTCCGGCTTCTCGCGGACGTACGCGATGATCTCCTCGAACATCGCGTCGAAGTCCAGCGGCCCCTTGGTGGGGCTGATGAACTGCATCCCGGCCGCTTTGGCGGCCTCCGTCTGCAGGGCTGCGGGAGCTCACCTCCCTGGCCCGGCCAGGGCCGGCCCGATTATACCACGGCGGGTCCGGAGCGGCGCGCCCCTGCCAGCGCCTCCCATGCGGCAGCCAGCCTGAGGAAGGCCTCCACGTCCAGCGCCTCGCCCCGCAGGTCGCCGTCGACGCCGGCCGCCTTCAGCAGGGCGTCGACCGCGCCGGGGTCGGGCGAGAGGGAGCGTAGGGCGTTGCGCAGCGTCTTGCGGCGCTGCCCGAAGGCGGCCCGCAGCACCGCCTCCAGGCAGGCGCCCAGTTGGGGGCCGGGCCGGCCGGGCAGGGGTTCCAGCAGCAGCACCGTCGAGTCCACCTCGGGCACCGGGAAGAAGCAGCGCCGGGAGACGTGGAAGAGGGGCCGCACCGAGCAGCGGGCCTGCACGGCCACCGTCAGCGAGCCGTACGCGGCCGTGCCCGGGCGCGCCGCGAGCCGGTCGGCCACCTCCTTCTGCACCATGATGACGGCGCGCTCCCACCCGGCGGCCTGGGCCAGCCACAGCAGCAGCGGGCTCGTGATGCCGTAGGGGAGGTTGCCGGCCACGAGACACCGCCCGCCGCGCCCCTGGCCGCGCACCAGCGACGCCAGGTCCGCCAGGGGCAGCCGCAGCGCGTCAGCCACCACCACCTGCACCGCGCCCGAAGGCCCGCCCGGCGCCTCCCGGCGCAGGCCGTGGGCCTGCAGCACCTCCGCGAGCGCGGCCGCCAGGGCGGGGTCCCGCTCCACGGCCAGCACCCGTCCCGCGCGCTCGGCGAGGGGAAGGGTCAGCGCCCCCAGCCCCGCCCCGATCTCCAGCACGGCGTCATCCGCCGCCGCACCCAGGGCGTCGGCGATGCGACTGGCCTGGCGGGGAT
>DATCKV010000114.1:0-1646 GCA_036564285.1 Limnochordales bacterium | reverse complement strand
GGTGACCGGCGGCGACCGCTCCGACCTGGCCCTGGCGGCCCTGGAGACCAGCACCTCGGTCATCATCCTGACCGGAGGGCTCTTCCCCAACGTGGAGGTGCTCCAGCAGGCCGAGGAGAAGGGCGTGCCCGTGCTGCTGGTGAGCGGCGACACCTACTCCACCGTGGAGGCGCTGGGCCGGCTCAGCCGCCGGCTGCGGCCCGAAGACGCCGAGAGCCTTCGGGTGGCGCGGGAGCTGGTGGAGAAGCACCTGGACGTCGACGGGCTGCTGCAAAATCTGCGCCAGGGCGCGAGGTCCGGCTGAGGGCCGGGCTCTTCGTCAGCCCGGCCCCTCATCCGGCGCCGGCCAGGCCCAGCAGCTCCTGGAGCATCCGGGCGTTGACCACCGACTTGGCCTGGTAGTGGTTGTTCATGGCCACGTAGACCCGGCCGGCCTCCGACTCCAGGGAGCGCAGGCGGGGCACCCACTCCTCCAGCTCCTCCCGGGAGTAGAGGTAGTCGTACCGCTCGTAGGCCTGCTCGTGGTGCCACCACTTCTCCCGGTTGCGGCCGTGGAAGCGCACGTAGGCCAGAGGGCCCGTGGCCCTGGCCACGGGCGGCATGAGGCTGCCGATGCGCGGCTCGTCCACGGCCACGAAGCCCGCGCCCAGCTCCCGCAGCAGCGCGAAGCCCCGCTCGCCGTCGACCCAGCCCCGGTGGCGGAACTCCACGGCCAGCGGCACGCCGGCCAGCGCCTCCCGCAGGCGGCGCAGGTAGTCGAAGGCCTCGGGCCCCGGGCGGAAACGGTTGGGGAACTGCAGCAGCACGCAGGCCAGCTTGCCCCGCTCCTCCAGCGGCACCAGCGCCTCGCGGAAGCGGCGAGCCTGGTCGGGGTCGGCGCGCTCGTGGGTCAAGCCCGAGAAGGCCTTCACCGCGAACTCGAAGCCCTCCGGGCTCTTCTCGGCCAGGCGCCGCAGCATGAAGGGGGTGGGGCTGCGGTAGTACGTGACGTTGAGCTCCGTGAAGCGGAAGAAGCGGGCGTAGTAGGACAGGTACTCGGACGGCTTCAGGTCCCGGGGGTAGAAGGGCCCCTTCCAGTCTTCGTAGGCATAACCCGATGTCCCGACGATGATCACGGCGAGCTACCCCTGCCCGTACGGGCAGCCCCTCCCGATTTGCTCCCCGGGATCCCGGAGGCTAAAATACCGGCGGAAGGTGGGGTATCGCTCGCCCATGCGCCTGGCGCCCCGCACCTCCCGGCTGACCCTGCTGGCCGCCGCCGCCCTGGCCGTGGTCGCCGGCGGCGCGGCCGCCTGGCTGGCGGCCTCCGGTCGGGCGCCCTGGTCCACCCGAGCCCGGGATGCCGGAGTGGCCTCTCCTGGCGCCATTGTATCAGAGGCGTCGGCCACCGGCCTGCCCGAAGCGGGGCAGCCGGCTCCCGACTTCGTGCTGACGGACCTGCAGGGACGGACCGTGCGCCTGGCCGATCTGCGGGGCAAGGCGGTGCTCATCAACTTCTGGGCCACGTGGTGCCCTCCGTGCCGGGAGGAGATGCCCCGGATCGAGGCGTTCTACACCCGCTATCGGGAGCAGATGGAGGTGCTGGGCGTGGCCGTCGGCGAGTCGCCGGAGCAGGTGCGGGCCTTCCTGGCCCAGCATCCCTACTC
>DATCKV010000113.1:0-1729 GCA_036564285.1 Limnochordales bacterium | reverse complement strand
GACGATGGCGGGCTTGAGGCTCTCCACCACCGCCGTGGCGCCGGCGGCGTCGATGGTGTAGAAGCCGCCCACCGGCACCAGCAGCACGTCGACCCTCCCGATGGCCCGCACGGTCGGCTCGTCCAGCCGGTGCCCCAGGTCACCCAGGTGCACCAGCCGCAGCCCGTGCCACTCCAGCACGAAGACGGCGTTGCGCCCCCGCTGGGCGCCCCGGGCGTCGTCGTGGTAGGTGGGCACGCTGCGCACGTGCACGGGCCCCACCTGCTGGTCGACGGTGGCCCATCCGGAGCCGCCCCCCGTCAGCCCCCGCAGCACCTGGGGGCTGCCCGTGACGCCGGCGACGTAGTTGTGGTCGAAGTGCTCGTGGCTGACGGTGACCAGGTCGGCGGCGACCTGGAGCGGCGGGTAGCCCAGCGAGGGCGGCACCGGATCCATCACCGCCCGGAACCCCCCGCTCTCCACCACGAAGCACGACTGGCCGCACCACCGGATGGTGAGGCCCTGCTCTGCGGCCAAGGCGCTCCCTCCTCCCACCAGCGCCCAGGTCAGCCCGGCTGCGCCCGCCAGGGCCAGCCAGGGCGCGGCCCGCCGGCGCGGGCGGGCGTCGTCGCGGCTGCCTGCCATGGGGCTCCCTCCTGCCCGGGAGGCGTGGCTTGGGGTTCGACGGCCGGGGGCGCCGTCCTGCGCCGCCGCCCGACGGCCGGTGACAGGCTCCCGCGGCCTGGATAGACTGGAACCATCGGGAAGCGGCCACGAGGCCGTCCCCCGGGAGGAGCGGGAACCTGCCGTGATGGACCCTCGCCTCACCCGCATGGCCCAGGTGCTGGTGCACTACAGCGTAGGCGTCAGGCCCGGTGAGCCGGTGCTGATCCAGAGCACCGATCTGGCGGCGCCGCTGGTACGGGAGGTCTACCGGGAGGCCCTGCGCGCCGGCGGCCACCCGGAGGTCGTGGTGGGCCTGCCCGGGCTCGGGGAGGTCTTCTACCAGGAGGCCTCCGAGGCGCAGCTGGCCTACGTCTCCCCGATGCGGGAGCTGGCCGTCGAACGCTACCCCGTCCACATCCACATCGGCGCCCCCCACAACGTCAAGGAGCTGTCGGGGGTGGATCCCCGCAAGCAGGCGGCCCGCAGCCGGGCTCTGGCCCCGCTCGACGCCCGGTTCATGGAGAGGGCGGCCCGGGGCGAGCTGCGGTGGGTCTTCGCGCAATACCCCACCCAGGCCCTGGCCCAGGAGGCGGGGATGTCGCTGGCCGACTACGAGGCGTTCGTCTTCTCGGCCTGCCGGCTGGACGAGCCGGACCCGGCGGCGGCCTGGCGGCAGGTCGCCGCCGAGCAGGAGCGCATCTGCCGGGCGCTGGAGAGAGCCGACGTGCTGCGCATCGTGGCCCCCGACACCGACCTGACCCTGCGGGTGGGCGGCCGGCGCTGGATCAGCGCCGACGGCCACTACAACCTCCCCGACGGCGAGGTCTTCACCGGCCCGGTGGAAGACTCGGCCAGCGGCCACATCCGCTTCAGCTTCCCGGGCATCTACGCGGGGCGGGAGGTGGAGGACATCCGGCTCACCTTCCGCGAGGGCCGGGTGGTGGAGGCGACGGCCCGGCGGGGCGAGGCGCTGCTGCACGCCCTGCTGGACTCGGACCCAGGGGCGCGCTGCCTGGGGGAGCTGGGCATCGGCACCAACTTCCAGATCCAGCGCTTCACCCGCGACATGCTCTTCGACGAGAAG
>DATCKV010000112.1:0-2427 GCA_036564285.1 Limnochordales bacterium | reverse complement strand
GAAGCCGAACCGCCGGGGCTCGCCCCAGCGGCGCACCTCGACGTTGTCGGCCTCGCTCTGGCCGTAGGGCACCGACTGGTGGGGGAGGTTGGGGATGCTCAGCAGCAGCTCCTCCAGCCGGCGCTCCAGCTGCCGGGTCTGCTCCTCCAGGGCCTGGAGCCGGTCACCTAGCCCGCGCACCTCAGCCGCCAGGGCCTCCGCCTCCTGCTGGCGGCCCTCCCGCCGCAGCCGCCCCACCTCCTGCGACTGCCGGTTGCGCTGGGCCCGCAGGGCTTCCACCTGCGCCAGCGTCTCCCGCCAGCGGGCGTCGGTCTCCAGCAGCTCGTCCAGGGGCGCCGCCTCGCCCCGGCGCCGCAGCGCCTCCCGCACCACGTCGGGATGCGCGCGGATGAACTTCAGGTCCAGCACCGATGGCACCCCGCCAACCTTGGCTTCCATTCTAGCCCTGCCACGTTGCGCTTCACAACCGCCGCGGGCCGGTCACGGCCGGGGGCGGTCCCGCAGCTGGCGCTGCGCCGTCTGGGGGCCCGCCTGCAGGCTCCATCGCAGGCCGCGGCTGCCGGCCTGCACGGCCGTGCCCAGGCTGACGCCGCTCCACCGGGCGAAGAGGGCCAGGGAAGCCAGGCGCAGCACCCCCGAGAGGACCATGACCGGGACGGTGCCGGTCCACTCCGCCATCAAGCCGCCCAGGATGGGCGCGGCCGAGGCGGCGATGCCGACGCCGAGGTTGAAGACCGCCACGTACGAGGGCCGGCGACCGTCGGGGGTCACCTCCAGCACCAGGTTGAAGGCGGCCAGGTTGTAGCCGGCCCAGGCGATGCCGCCGAAGAGGTTGATGACCACCACCCACCCCGGCGACGGGATGACGCTCCACCACAGCGGCAGGATGGCAGCCCCCAGCCCGGCCATGATCATCACCGGGCGCTGCCCGACCCGGTCGCACAGCCGCCCCCAGTAGCGCTGGCCCAGGATGGTGGTCAGGAAGGTGGCCCCGTTGGCGATGCCCCACAGTTCGGCCGTGCCGTGGAGGGCCTCACTGAAGTGCACGGGGAAGAGCGCGGCGGGCAGGTTGACCGCCGCGGTCCAGAGGAAGGCGGAGACCGCGTACTCGTAGAAGCCCGGCGCCTCCTGACGCCAGCGGGCGGGGCCGCCGGCCAGCCAGTCAGAAGGCGACAGGGCCCGGCCGCCGGAAGCCGCCGCCGCTGCCCCGCCCCCTCCCGCCAGGGCGGCCCGCCGGCGGCGGGGCTCGTGGATGGGCAGGATGGCGGCCAGGGACGCCAGGCCCACGAGCCAGGCCGCCCCGAAGGCCAGCGCGTACCCCTCGGGATACCCCTTCGCCTCGATGAGGAAGCCTGCCACCACCGAGGCGGCCAGCGCCACCAGGTTGGCCAGCACGTTGCGCAGGGCGAAGTAGGCGCCGCGCCAGGAGCGGCGCGTCAGGTCGGCCATCAGGGCCGTCCACGCCGGCACCGCCACCGCCATGCCCAGCCCCCGCAGCCCCGTCAGCACCAGCAGCGCGGCGATGAGGCGGGTGCGGTCGTGCACCAGCCACGGCAGGAGCGCCATGGGCAGCCAGACCCACCGCACCACGGAGTTGCCCAGCAGCCAGAGGGGCTTGTTGCGCCCCTTGCGCTCGGCCAGGCGCCCGAACGGGATCTGCAGGGCGTTGGCCAGCAGGTTGGGGATGGCCGTCAGGAGGCTGACGTCCAGGGGAGAGCCGCCGGCCGCGACGGCGAAGAGGGGGATGTAGTTGAGCGCGAAGTTTTCGCTGGCGGCGGCCAGGGTGCCCTCCGCGGTGCTGTAGAAGAGGGAGCGCGCCAGGCGGCGGCCCCCCTCCGGGCGCTGGCCGCGCCGGACGTTTCCGGCAAAGGGCCACCGGCCCCTCGCCAGACCCAACCCGCCCACCCTCCCCAACCTCTCCCCCCGCTGGATGGCGGCGCCGATCTTATCCCCGCCCTCCAGGGGATGCAAGCCCCCGGCAGCAGCCCCCGGCCCTCCGAACCGCTGGAAAGGCGGAGGCCGGGCCCCTCAGGCCCGGCCTCCGCTGCGCCCGTCGGCGCTCTGGCCCGCCCGGGCCAGCAGCGCCTCCCACTGCTCGTCGACGTCGCGCTGGATGGCCGCCAGCAGCTGGCCCGTCTCGTCCTGGAAGACGTGGCGGAAGCGCTCCTGCGGCCTCAGGTACTCCTCGATGGGCCGCTTCACTTTGGGGACGTAGGTGACGTGCCAGCGGCCGTGGTCCACCTCGAAGAGGGGCCAGGCGCACGTCTCCACCGCCAGCTCCGCCATCCGCACCGTCATGGCGGGGTCCGTGCCCCATCCCAGGCGGCAGGGCGCCAGGACGTTGATGAACGAGGGGCCGTCCACCTCCATGGCACGCCGCACCTTGCGGGTCAGGTCCTGCCAGTGGGCGATGGTGGACTGGGCCAC
>DATCKV010000111.1:0-1846 GCA_036564285.1 Limnochordales bacterium | reverse complement strand
CCTCCCGGACCCGCCGGCTCATGCCGCGATCCCCGCCATCAGCAGCCCCAGCCTGTTGCGGTCGAAGCGCTCCCGCTCCTCCAGGGCCACGATCCGCCCCCGGTACATGACCGCGATGCGGTCGCTGAGGGCCAGGATCTCCTCCAGCTCCGTGGAGACCAGCAGCACGCCGGCGCCCTGGTCCCGCTGCTCCAGGATGCGCCGGTGGATGTACTCCACGGAGCCCACGTCGAGGCCCCGGGTGGGCTGGGAGGCCAGAAGCAGCCGCAGGGGGCGGGAGAACTCCCGCGCGATGATGACCTTCTGCTGGTTGCCGCCCGACAGGGTGGCCACGGGAGCATCCACCGACGCGGCCCGGATGTCGAAGGCCCGCGCCAGCTCCTCGGCCTGGCGGCGCAGCACCTCCGGGCGCAGCATCCCGCGCCGGGAGGCCGGAGGCCGGTAGTAGCGGTTGAGGAAGAGGTTCTCGTAGAGGGGGAAGGCCAGGATGAGGCCGTCGCGCTGGCGGTCCTCGGGGATGTAGGCCACCCCCATCTCGGTCAGGGCTCGCACCGACAGCCGAGCCAGCGGCCGTCCCAGCACCCGGACCCGGCCCGCGGCCGCCGGGCGCAGCCCCACCAGGGCTTCCATCAGCTCGGTCTGGCCGTTGCCCTGGACCCCCGCGACCCCCACCACCTCACCGGCCCGCACCTGCAGGTCGACCCCCTGCACCGCCGGCAGGCCCCGGTCGTCGAAGACCCAGAGGCCCTCCACCTCCAGAGCAGGCTCGCCCGGCCGGGCCGGGCCCTTCTCCACCTCCAGGGCGACGCCGTGGCCCACCATCATGGCCGCCAGCTCGGCCTCGGAGGTCTGCGCGGGCGCCGTTTGGCCCACCACCCGCCCCTGGCGCAGCACGACGATGCGGTCGGCGATGGCCAGGGCCTCCTTGAGCTTGTGGGTGATGAAGACGATGGCGTGGCCCGCCTCCTTGAGGCCCCGCAGGATCCGGAAGAGCTCGTCCACCTCCTGGGGGGTGAGCACCGCGGTCGGCTCGTCGAGGATCAGCACCCGGGCCTGGCGGTACAGCACCTTGATGATCTCGACCCGCTGCTGCACCCCCACGGGGAGCTCGCCCACCCGGGCCGCGGGATCCACCTGGAAGCCGAAGCGCCGGGAGATGGCCTCCACGTCGCGCACCGCCCGGCCCACGTCCAGCACGAACCGCCCGCGCACCGGCTCCGCGCCCAGCACGACGTTTTCGGCCACGGTCATGACCGGCACCAGCATGAAGTGCTGGTGCACCATGCCGATGCCGGCCCGCATGGCGTCGGCCGGGCTGCGGAAGACCACAGGGCGCCCCTCCAGCCGGATCTCCCCCGCATCCGGCTGCAGCAGGCCGTAGACGATGTTCATCAGGGTGGTCTTGCCGGCGCCGTTCTCCCCCAGGAGGGCCAGGATCTCCCCCGGGTAGAGGTCCAGGTCGACGCCGTCGTTGGCCACGACGCCCGGGAAGCGCTTGACGATGCCGCGAAGCTGCACCAGCGGCGTGCTCACGATGCGCTCCGTCCGCTCCAGCCGCGGCCGAGCCCCGGCAGGGGGGCGGCCGGTCCGGGCGCCGCTCGGCTCGGCCCGGCCCCGGCCGCCCCTTCGCCGTCAGCTTCCGGCCAAGATGGCCCGGATGTCGATCTCGCCGTTGATGATCTTCTGGCGGACCTGTTCCACCTCTGCCTTGAGCCAGGCCGGCACCTTGCTGTCGTAGTCGTGGTACGGTGCGATGTCGACCCCGCCGTTGGCCAGGGTGCCCACGTAGGTGCCGCCCTTGAACCGGCCCTCCACCACCATCCGGATGGCGTCGAAGACCGCCACG
>DATCKV010000110.1:0-2512 GCA_036564285.1 Limnochordales bacterium | reverse complement strand
GGTGGCTGGACGGCACCGTCATGCGGCTCATCGACGTGCTGATGGCCTTCCCGTCGGTGCTGCTGGCCATCGCCATCATCGCCGCGCTGGGCCCGGGGCTGACCCGGGCCATGGTGGCCGTGGGCATCGTCGGGATCCCGTACTACGCCCGCATCGTGCGTTCGCTGGCCCTCTCGCTGAAGCAGCGGGAGTTCGTGGAGGCGGCCCGGGCCATGGGCGCACCGGGCGCCTGGATCCTGAGCCGCCACATCCTGCCCCATTGCGTCGGCCCGGTGGTGGTGGCCGCCACCCTGGACGTGGGGTGGATGATCACCGCGGCGGCGGGCATGAGCTTCCTGGGGCTCGGGGCGCAGCCCCCGGCGGCCGAGTGGGGCCTGATGCTCAGCGAGGGGCGCCAGTACATCCGGGTCGCGCCCCACGTCTCGGTGCTGCCGGGTTTCGCCATCTTCCTGGCGGTCCTGGCCTTCAACATGCTGGGCGACTGGGTGCGGGACCGGCTGGAGCCCCGGCGAGCGCGCTCAGGGGCCCTTCCGCGGTGGTTTTAAGCGGCGGCGCCGGCGGCGGTGACGGGCGCGGCGTGCCCGGGAGGCACGACGCAGGGAAGGGGTGTCGGGCATGGCACAGGCGGACGGCGGGCCCCGGGTCGCCACGTTCTCCATCGTCGCCTTCGACCCGGCGACGGGAAGCCTGGGGGTGGCGGTGCAGTCCAAGTTCCTGGCCGTGGGGGCGGTGGTGCCCTGGGCGCGGGCGGGCGTGGGGGCGGTCGCGACCCAGGCCCTGGCCAACACCCGCTTCGGCCCCCGGGGGCTCGAGCTGCTGGAGCAGGGACTGAGCCCCGACGAGGTGGGCCGGCGGCTCCTGGCGGAGGACGAGGGGCGGGAGGACCGCCAGTTCGGCATCGTCGACGCACACGGGCGCAGTTTCGCCTTCACCGGCAGCCGCTGTTTCGAGTGGGCGGGGCACGTGACGGGGCCGGGCTTCGCCGCGCAGGGCAACATCCTGGCCGGGCCGGCGGTGGTGGAGGCCATGGCCGAGGCCTTCCAGGCCACCCCCGGCGACCTGGCGGCGCGGCTGCTGGCGGCGCTGCACGCCGGCCAGCGGGCGGGCGGCGACCGGAGGGGCCGGCAGTCCGCGGCCATCCTCATCGTGCGGGAGAGAGGTGGCTACGGGGGTTTCAACGACCGGTACATGGACCTGCGGGTTGACGACCACCCCGATCCCATCGGAGAGCTGGAACGGCTGGTGGGGCTGTTTCGCCTCTACTTCGAAAAAGAGCCGAAGCCGGAGCTGGTGCCCCTGGAGGGGCCGGTCCTGGCCGAGGTGCAGCAGGCGCTGGTGAAGCTGGGCTACCTGCCGCGGGCGTCGGGACGCCTGGACGACGAGACCCGGCGGGCCCTGGCTGCGTGGCACGGCATGGAGAACTTCGAGGAGCGCCAGCACCCCGGCGACGTCATCGAGCGGGTGGTGCTGGAGTACATGCGCCGGCAGGTAGAAGGTGCCGCACGCGGTGAGCCGTCACGGTAGAACGATCTCCCAACTGCGCCACGCCCTGGGGCCTGCGTTTTCTCCATTTGCATCGTGGGCGCGACCGTACGTCATGAGGGTTGCTATGTGCTCGCCGTGTTTGGGCGGGGCAGGCAATTTGGGCGGGGCAGGCAAGAATGCGGAAAGGTGGTCGCGGCGAGCCCGGCATGAGCCCGAGTCCCTCGTGGCCGGCGGACTTCCTCGACGCTCATGAGCGGTACTGGGAAGATGGCGAGAGGCTGTTCGGAGGCGGGCGCCGAGCAACGGCGGATCACCTCTATGGCCTGTCTGCCGAGTGCGGGCTCAAAGCGTTGATGGTGGCTAGCGGCATGCCAACGGACTCCCAGGGGAATCCGGCGGAGAAGAAGTACTGGAAACACGTGGACGAGCTGTGGGACAAGTTCCTCAGTTTCGCCCAGGGACGCGTACTGGAAAGGTATGTAGCCCTTCTGCCGCACATTAACCCGTTCGGTGACTGGTCTGTGTGGCACAGGTACGCTAATAGAAGCCACTTCGAGGAAGGGGTGGTTCAGGCCCACCGCAGCGGAGCGCATGCGGTGCGACGCGTGGTGATCCAGGCACAGAGGGATGGCCTGCTGACATGAAGGGGTTCGTTTCGTTCGACCGGGTCTGGCCCTCCGTCCAAGACGTGCTCGCCCGCTCGGGTCTGGCGGAGGCAGGGCTTCGAGAGCTCTACGCCCTCCGTGACCTGACAGGCCGAGTTCGCCTCGTGATACCCGAAGGGGTCCAGATGCCGGCTCTGATGGAAACCGCGCTGCGCGAGGTCGTCGACCGGCTGGAAGCCGCATTGGGGGCCCATGCCTACCCCAGCGACCGGGCGGTCCTTCGGGCAGCGCCTGAGGAACTCGATGCCCTGCGAGAGGGCGCGCTTCGTGTCCCGCTCGGCGACCTGGTGGTATACATGGCGGACCGGCTGCTGACGGGCATGGGCTGGCGGACGGTTCGCCCGGGCTTGCCCCAGGCGCCG
>DATCKV010000109.1:0-5313 GCA_036564285.1 Limnochordales bacterium | reverse complement strand
AGAGATGCAGGCGCTGTGGGCCAGCCTGCTGGCGGGAATGGCCACGGCCGCCGGCGCGCTGCCCGTCGCGGCGGCGGTGCAGCTCCCGGAGACGCTCCAGCTGCTGAGCGTCGGCATCGCCTCGGGCGTCATGGCCTGGGTGTCGGCTCTGGCCCTGCTGGCCCCGGCCCTGGAGCGCGGCTGGGGCGGCGCACTGGTGGCGCTGGGCCTGGGTGCCGGCGGGCTGGCTCTGGCGGATGGCTGGATGGAGCGGTGGCTCGGCCGCTCCTCCCCTCGGGAGCTGCGCAGCGGCTGGCTGCTGTGGCTGGCCGTGGCCGTCCACAACGCCCCGGAGGGGATGGCGGTGGGCGCGTCTTACGCCGCCGGTGCCCCCGCATGGGCGGTGCAGCTGGCGGTGGCCCTGGCCCTCCACAACCTCCCCGAGGGGCTCGCCATCGCCGTCCCCCTGCGACGGGCCGGCGCCTCCGGCCGGGCCGTGGTGGCCGCCGCCCTGGGCGCCGGGCTGATGGAGCCGCTGTCGGCGGCGGCGGCCTGGGCGGTGGGCACCGTCCGGCCCGCCTGGCTGCCCCTGGCCGGGGCCTTTGCGGCCGGGGCCATGCTTTACGTGGTCTTCGGGGAGATGCTGCCGTTCATCGACGGCCACCCCGGGCGACGCTGGGGGATCGCCGGCCTGGCCGCGGGCCTCGTGCTGGCCCTGGCCCTGGAGCGTGCCCTGCACCCCTCGTTGTGAGACGGGCGCCCTCGACATTCGTCTCTGGCCTGCCCGCCGGCCGGCGGGTTACCATCCCCCCGGGCGGCTTTGACGTCGCACGGGGGGTCTCGTCACATGCGCAAGGCCGGGCTGCAGTGGGGCAGACGCCGCTGGACGGTGGCAGCGGCGGTGGGGGCGGCGACCCTGGCGGGGGTGCTCGCGTGGCGCGCGTTCGGTCCGGGCGAGCCGCTGCCGGCCCCGCTTCGGGGGCTGGACGCCCGGGGGGCCGTCGCGCTGGCCAACGAGTGGGCGGCCCGTGGGGAGAGCGTCGAGAGCTTCGTCACCACCGAGGCCGTGCACTTCCGGTGGCCTGACGGCCGGCAGGCCGCGGTACCGCTGCCGGCCCAGAGCATGTACGTGGCCGTCGCGCCCTACCTGGAGCACACCCATCCCTGCACGGTGCACTACATCTCCAGCTGCCGGGCGGAGCTGGCGGGGGTGCCCTTCGTGGTGACGGCCCGCACGGCCGACGGCCGCGTGGTGCTGCAGCAGACCCTGACCAGCCTGCCCAACGGCTTCGTGGAGTTGTGGCTGCCTCGAGGCATGGACCTGGTGCTGACGGTGGAGTGGCCTGAGGCGCGCCTGGTGGGTCAGGGCCGCATCGTGACAGGAGCCGACGCGCCTACCTGCGTCACCGACATCCGCCTGGCCAGGGCCGGCTGAGCCGAGCGAGTCGGGGCCGCCGGCCCCCTGTCAGCCCAGGGCTGCCTGCACGGCGGCCCTGGCCAGCACGTCCGTGGAGTCGACCAGGGGCTCCTCCACGTCGTCCGGGCGCACCACCAGGGGCAGCTCCGTGCAGCCCAGGATGATCGCGGCCGGGCGCAGCCGGGCGCTCTCGGCGGCGATGACCTCCAGGGCCAGGGGGCGGGCGGTGGCGGCCTTGCCGGCCTTCACCAGGTAGATGGCCTCCATGACGCGGGCCTGGTGGTCGGGGGCGGGGACCTGCACGTCTAAGCCCAGCTCGCCGCACGCCTGCTGGTAGAGGCCGCTCTGCACCGTGCCGGTGGTGGCCAGCAGCAGCACCGGGCCGCGGCCCTCCACGCGACGCGCCGTCTCCTGCGCGGTGAGGCGGATCATGTGGAGCACGGGCACTCCCACCGCCGCCGCGAGGGGGTCGTACCAGGCGTGGGCCGAGTTGCAGGGCATCGCGATGAGCTGGGCCCCGGCCCGCTCCAGGTTGCGCGCCGTCTCCACCAGGGCAGGCAGCGGGCTCGGCCCCTCGCCCCGGATGGCCGCGGTGCGGTCCGGGATCTGGGGGTTGCTGTCGATGATGACCCGGGGGTGGTCCTGGTCCCGGGCCGCCGGGACCAGCCGGATGATGCGCAGGAAGAGGTCCGCGGTGGCCTCGGGCCCCATGCCTCCCAGGATGCCGATGGTCTTCACGGCCGGCGCCCTCCTTCCCGGGTGGGAGCCGCCCCCGCTTTTCGCCGCGCGCGCCGGCCTCCCTGGCGGCCCGGATGTCCATGGCGTCTGTCCCAACTGCGTGGGGGGATGTCCCGACCTGACGGCTCTAATGTTGACGAGAACCATGTCCAGCAGTATCCTCAAACCGGGCTTTGCAACGGGTGTCACAAAGCTTGTGAATGATCGCGGTTGCTAACATTCGCTGCTGGCCCCAGGGAGAGGCGGAGGTCGCGTGGAGCACGTGAAAGGCTTCATCCGGAGGACCAAGCAGCGGGAGGTCATCCTCCGGGTGCTGCGGAGCACCCGGAGCCACCCCACGGCGGACTGGGTGTACCAGGAGGTGCGCAAGGAGCTGCCCAACATCAGCCTGGGCACCGTCTACCGCAACCTCAAGATCCTCACCGAGTCGGGCGAGGCGCTGGAGCTGTCGTACGGGAGCTCTTACAGCCGCTTCGATGGGGTGCCCACCAACCACTACCACTTCGTCTGCGAGCGCTGCGGCCGGGTCGACGACGTGCCCATGCCGGTGGACGAGGAGAAGGACCGGCAGGTCGAGCGGCTGATGGGCGTCAAGGTGAGCCGGCACCGCCTGGAGTTTTACGGGCTGTGCCCGGCCTGCCAGGCCGAGGTGGACCAGCGCCTGCCCGCCTCCCGTGCGGAGGGCGTCGCCGCGCCCGCGGCCGACCAGGTCTATCCGGAGCACTGAGAGGCGGCCGGGCCGGCTGCCGGGCCGGCCCGGCCGGGCCGCGAGAGGCGGTCCGGGCGTTGCGCATCGACCGCCCGCTGGCCAGCGCCACCTTCCTGCGCCGGCTCAACCGCTTCGCCGTCGAGGTCCACCTGGAGGGGCGCCTTCGCGCCGCCCACCTGCCCAACTCGGGGCGCCTGCACGAGCTGCTCACCCCGGGCCGCCCTACCCGGGTGGCGATGGCCGAGGTCGACGGCCGCCGGACGGTGGGCGATGCCGTCTTCATGCTGGGGCCCAACGGGTGGGTGAGCGTCGACGCCCGCCTGCCGGGACGGCTGCTGGCCGAGGCGGTGGCCGAGGGCCGGCTTGCGGAGTTCGCAGGCTACCGGGTGGAGCGGCTGGAGCCTCGGCCCGGCGACGAACCGGGCACCCGCCTGGACGTCCTGCTGCAGGGGCCGGCCGGGCGGGCGCTGGTGGAGACCAAGTCGGTGACCCTGGTGGAGCACGGCACCGCGCTCTTCCCCGACGCGCCCACCCAGCGGGGCCGTCGTCACCTGCAGGTGCTGGAGGCGGCCAGCCGGCGGGGGGCGGAGGCGTTCGTGGTCTTCATCATCCAGCGCCCCGACGCGGTGCGCTTCACCCCCCACCGCCGGGCCGACCCCGACTTCGCCCGGGCGCTGGCCTCGGCCGCCGATGCCGGGGTGCGGGTGCTGGCCTACGCCTGCGAGGTGCATCCGCCCGCCGTCCGCATCGTGCGGGCCGTGCCCGTGCTGCTGGAGACGTAGGGGGGGCGAGGCCGGGGGCCGTCGGCGGCCCCGCGGCCCTCAGCCCGTCGCGCCCTGCCGCCGGGCGTTGGGGACGATGACGTCGTTGATGATGCGCTCGATGAGCTCCTGCTGGGCCAGCTGCCGGGCCGTGGCCCAGTCGGAGTCGAGGACCGAGCGCACCAGATCCGGGGAGACGTCGAGACGCCTGCCCGCCTCCTGCGCGAGCCGGTCAGCGGCCAGGGAGCGCAGGCTCGCCCAGTCGCCGTTGAGCAGGGCGTCGGCCTCCCACGGCGCGATGCCGGCCTCGGTGAGCCGGTCGTAGACCTGTGGCATGGCGCTGGCCTTGAAGCCCTTCCAGTCGCCCTGCAGCAGCATCTGCCACTGCTCCGGCGTCAGCTGCCGGACGAACGCCTCCAGCGCCTGGCGTGCCGTGGCCACCAGCCGCTCAGGGTCGACGCCCAGCGCCAGGCCTCCGGAGGCCGCCACCACCCGGGCCCGCCCGGCCAGGTCCACCACGGCCACCACGTCGTCGCCGTCGGCCAGGTCCTGGCGCGACGCCGGCCGACCGTTGCGCACCACCACGGCGTCGTCGGCCAGCCGCACCCGCACGCTGCCCAGCTCCGTCTCGATCTGCGCCGTGCCGGCGGCGGCCGTGCGGAGGGTCCCACGCACGGCGGAGACCCGGCGCGCCTCGTACAGCATCTGCACCAGCTCGCCCCGGGTCATCGGCCGCGCGGCGTCATCGGCCTTCACCGACTCCGGCAGGATGCCGGCGGCCTGCGCCAGCTCCAGGCCCGGGGAGCTGCCCTGCTGCGAGGGCCACCGCTCGTACACCGGCCCCATGCCGGCCAGGCGCAGCACCGCGTCGGCCGCGGGGCCCACCCGGACCGGGAGGGCCAGGTCCACGGGGTCCGCTCCGCCCTCCTGCTCGCTCCACGCGCCCCGCTCTACCAGGGCCTGCAGGGCCGCCCGCCCGGCGTCGCCGCCCGGGGGCACCGTGACGCCGAAGGCCCGGGTCGCGGCCCGGGCGAACTCCTGCAGGGTGACCGCCCGGGAGGGCCGGAACTGCTCCCCCGGGAAGGCCTCCAGCGCCCCGGTGGGCTGCAGCGCCTCCAGGGCCCGGACGAGGCCGGGATCCGTGACGTCGGTGTACTGCCCGGCCACCCGCTGGGCCGGGCGGGAGGCGGGGGCCGCATCGGCGCCCCGGGAGGCGGCCCGGCCCGGCAGGGCCACCCCCGGGATGACCGGCACGGCCGCCAGGGTTAGAATGAGGCCGAACAGCCAGGCTGTCCGGCCGGAAGGTCTCACGCGCAACGGGCTCGCACGCTCCTTTCCGGTTGCGCTCCAGGGATTCGGCGGCCGGCGGTCGAACATCCTTTCTGTAATGTGCGGAAAACCTTGAAGTGACGGCCTTTGCGGGCAAGCTCAGGAGGCACGGGCAGCTCCCGGCCGCGCTGGCGCCGGCTGCCGCCTCCTCGGCCCCGCCGTCACGGAGGGGCGGAGGGCCCGTGTCCGGCGCTCAGAAGCTCCTGCTGGTCGACGGGTACAGCCTGCTGCACCGCGCCTTCTTCGCCCTGCCCATGCTGACCACCAGCGCGGGGGAGCCCACCAACGCGGTCTACGGCTTCGCCACCATGCTGGTGAGGCTCCTGGAGGAGGAGCGGCCTGACTTCGTGGCCGTGGCCCAGGACATGGCCGGGCCCACG
>DATCKV010000108.1:0-4257 GCA_036564285.1 Limnochordales bacterium | reverse complement strand
CGGTTCCGGGAGGACGTGCGGGCCGCGCGGCGCCTGCTGGCCGAGGGACGCATCGGTGAGGTGCGCATGGCGCGCCACGTCCGCCTGGGGCCGGTGGGGGCGGCCTACCGGGGCGGCTGGCGGTTCGCCGAGCCGCGCTTCCTCAGCTACATCCTGGACGGCGGCGTCCACGAGGCCGACCTGCTGCGCACTCTCCTCGGGGAGCCCGCGGAGGTGCACGCCTGGCCCTTCAAGATGGACCCTGGGCTGCCGGGGCCCGACACGGTGGTGGCGGTGGTGCGGTTCGGGGGCGACGTGGTGGCCGAGGTGACGATGAGCTTCGCCTCCTCGGTGCTCCAGGAGGAGACCCGCACGGTCATCCACGGCACCGGCGGCCAGCTGCAGCTGAGCCGGGGCCAGGTCGACCTGGTCACACCCGGCCACGCCGACACGTACCGCTTCCCGGGGATGGACCCGTTCCGCGACGAGTTCCTGCACTTCTTCGAGGTGCTGCGCTGCGGGGCCGAACTGGAGATGACCCCCGAGGAGGGAATGCGCGACCTGCGGCTGGCGCTGGCCTGGGTGCGGCCGGGTACCACCCGGATCCCGGCCGGGCCCGAGTGAGGACGAGCAGGGGGTGGCGGGCCCCGTGCGGATGATCGGCGTCATCGGGGAGCAGGAGTGCTCGGCGGAGACGGCAGCCGCCGCCTACGCCGTGGGGGCGGGCATCGCCCGCCGGGGCGGGGTGCTGGTCTGCGGCGGCATGGGCGGGGTCATGGAGGCGGCGGCCCGGGGCGCACGGGAGGCGGGCGGGCTCACCGTGGGCATCTTGCCGGGCACCGACCGCGCCTCGGCCAACCCTTTCATCGCCATCCCCATCCCCACCGGCATGGGCGAAGGGCGCAACGTCCTGGTGGTGCGGGCGTCGCAGGCGGTCATCGCCATCGGCGGCAGTTACGGCACCCTCAGCGAGATCGCGTTCGCGCTGAAAATGGGCGTGCCCGTGGTCGGCCTGCGCACCTGGCGCCTGGCCAAAGACGACCCGACCGCCCCGCCCCTGCCCGACCCCATCGTGCGGGCCGCCACGCCCGAACAGGCCGTCGAACTGGCATGGCGGCTGTCGGAGCGGGCGCCCGGCCCGTGAGCCTGCCGCGGCCCGCCCCGACCGCCGCTCCCGGCACTCACGCTCGTGCTTGCCTCGGCGCGGCCTACTCGCTGCGCGCCGGCTCCAGCCCCTCGACCTCCTGCCAGATGGAGACGCGGTGCGTCTCCTTCACCAGGAACGTCCCCACCAGGAACGTCATGGCCGCCACCGCCATGGGGTAGATGAGGCCGGCGTAGATGTTGCCCGTCGCCGCCACCACCGAGGTGGCGATGAAGGGGGTGAAGCCGCCGAACCACCCGTTGCCCAGGTGGTACGGCAGCGACAGCGAGGTGTAGCGGATCTTGGCAGGGAAGAGCTCCACCAGGAAGGCCGCGATGGGGCCGTAGACCATGGTCACGTACAGCACCTGGATGAAGACCATCAGCGTCAGGCCCACCGGGTTGAGGGGATCCGAGTAGGCCTTCATGGCCTGATAGATGGGGTAGTAGGTGAGCACCGCCAGCAGGTTGCCCGCCATCATGACGGGCTTGCGGCCGATCTTATCCGACAGCCAGCCGAAGAAGACAAAGAACGGTGCCCCCAGGGCCAGCGCGACCGCGATGATGATGTTGGAGGTGACGAAGGGTACCTTCAGGGTGTTCTGCAGGAAGTAGAGGGCGTAGAACTGGCCGGTGTACCAGACCACTCCCTGCCCCGCCGTGGCTCCCAGCAGGGACAGCAGGATCAGGCGCCAGTTGCGGCCCGTCTCCTGCAGCGGGGCGCTCGAGGTGCGCCCGGCCTTCTTGAGGCGGCTGAAAAGCGGCGACTCCTTGAGCCGGATGCGCATGTAGAGGGAGAGGGCCAGCAGGATGGCGGAGATGAGGAACGGGATCCGCCAGCCCCACGCGACGAAGTCGGACTCCGACAGCGACAGACGCACCGCCAGGATGACGCCCAGCGACAGGAAGAGCCCCAGCGTGGCGGTGGTCTGGATGAAGCTGGTGTAGAAGCCTCGCCGCCCGTCGGGGGCGTGCTCGGCCACGTAGACGGCCGCGCCGCCGTACTCCCCGCCCAGGGCCAGCCCCTGCAGCAGGCGCAGCAGCAGGACGATGAGCGGCGCCAGCAGCCCGATGCGGCTGTACGTGGGTACGAGCCCGATGGCCATGGTGGAGGCGCCCATGATGGTCAGCGTCACCAGGAAGGCGTACTTGCGCCCCACCAGGTCCCCCACGCGGCCGAAGACCAGCGCGCCGAACGGCCGCACGGCGAAGCCCGTGGCGAAGGTGGCCAGCGTGGCCAGGAACGCGGCCGTGGGATGGCCCGACGGGAAGAAGGCGCCGGCCAGGATGGTGGCGAGGCTCCCATAGATGTAGAAGTCGTACCACTCGATGAGCGTGCCGGCCGTCGAGGCCGCGATGACGTGCCACAGCTTCGCCGTGCCCTCCTGCGCCCTGGCCCCGAGGGCCGAAGCGCGCGTCTCGTATCGAGCCTCCAAGGCGGTCGACCCCCCGTCCTCCCGGGATGCCGTCGTGCACGACGCCGACTACCGTGCGATGAGCACCGGACAGGTCGCCATGTTGAGCACCTTGTGGCTGACGCTGCCCAGCAGGAGCTGGGCGATGGGACCCAGCCCACGGGCGCCCATGACGATGAGGTCGACCTTGCGCTCCTTGGCGACGGCCAGGATGGTCTCGGCCGGGTCGCCGCGGCGGAGCAGGAGTTCGGGAGCGGAGGGCAGCCCCGCCAGGAGGGGGCGGTAGCGCTCCAGGAGCGCCCGGCCCTCCTGCTCCTCCTGGTCGGCGAGCTGCTGAAGACGCTCCCAGAGGTCGGGGGCCGTGGTGAGCAGGCCCAGGCCCTGGTGGCCGGGGAGCACGTGGAGGAGGATGACGTCGGGCCGGGCCACCTCCTCCAGGAGGCGCGCCGTCACCTCCACGGCCTTCTTGGCCCCCTCGGAGCCGTCGACCGCCACGAGCACCCGCAACGGCACATCCCCCCTCTCCGTGGGCGTGCGTGGCTTGTAACCGTTATTACACGTTCAATGCCGCGTCGCGATTTGACCTTATCCTATGGGAGCCGACGCCCTATTTGCAATGGGTATCAAACGCACCCGCACAGGACGCATGCTCCGGGCCGCCCCGTGCTGTCCAGGGGCTTAGGAGTGTCGGCACGGTACGTACGGTGCCAAAGAAGGAGGGGAAGTCTCTTCCAGCGAGCCTCATACGGTCGGCACGGGGGACCGGCAGGGAGTCCCAGGGAAATCTCGGGGGGTGGTGGCCGGCATGGTCAAAGCAGGGCGTGTTTGGCTCGCGGCTGTGGTCCTGGGACTGGCGTGCTGGGCGCTGGCCGCGGCGGGGGCTGCCGCCGCGGAGCGCATCACCATCGAGCTGGTCGACTACGCCTTCGTGCCCGGGACCATCACGCTGAAGGCGGGCACGGAGTACCAGATCGTGCTCGTCAACCACGCCTCCCAGGAGCACGAGTTCCTCGTCGGCAAGGGGCGGGTCACGCAGGGCGACGAGGAGAGCTTCCGGGAGAACTTCTTCGAGGACATCGACGTGAACCTGACGGTCGGCGGGGTCACCATCGGGACCACGGACCTCGAGGAGATCGAGCTGGAGCCCAACGGGCAGGTCACCCTCGACTTCACGGTGCCGGCCGATCGCCGCGGCGACTGGGAGATGGCCTGCTTCGTCCCGGGCCACTATGACCTGGGCATGCACGGCACCGTGAAGGTGCAGTAGCCCTCAGCCCTGCCGGCCTCCCCGCGCCGACCCCATCCCCGGGGCTCGGCCTCGCCGGGCGCCCGGGCGCGGCGGGGCGCCATTCGCCTGCCCGGCGCAGCGCGAGCGCCGCCGACCGGCTGAAGCCCCCGGTTCCAAGGCCCTTCCCGGGAGGAGGGGCCGCCTGGTGGGCGAAATAGACCGACCGGTCAGTTTCCACGGGCGTGAGCCGCGAGCGTCCGACGGGGGATGCATCGGCACGAGAGCAAGCCTGGAGACCGCCGTGCAGGAGGCTCTGGAGATCGCAGCCGAGCGGGCCCGGCGTACGGGCAGGCCGGTGCTGGCCAGCGTCGTCATCGCGCTGGGCGAGGTGCCTCGCCGGGGGCTGTGGGCGGCTGCTGCCCGGGAGGAACCGGCCCGGGAGCGGCGCGTCTTGCTGGCGGCCCCCGACGGCGAGCCGGCCCTGGTCGGCCT